>JAJXWE010000402.1 GCA_021781775.1 Pseudomonadota bacterium
CAGGCGGCGACCATGGCCGGCTCGCGGGCCGCCAGGTCCGCCTTCATCGGGAAACGCGTGGCGGGCAGATTGATCGTGTGTTTGTAATCGGACATGAGCTTGGCGTCGTCGTCTCCCGGCCTGCGGCCGGATCAACACTTCAGAATCGTTCGGGCCGCCTCGGCATCCCGGTGCATCTGGGCGACGAGCGCATCGAGATCCTCGAAGCGCGCCTCATCGCGCAGCTTGGCCACGAACTCCACCTCGATCCGTCGGCCGTACAGGTCGGCGGAGAAATCAAACACGTGCACCTCGAGCAGCAGCTGTCCGCCGCCGACCGTCGGGCGCCGGCCGAGACTCGCCACCGCCGGCAGCGCGCCGGCGGCGATCCCGTGCACCCGCACGGCGAAAATGCCCTCGATGGGCGAGCGGCGCCGGCCGAGCCGCAGGTTCGCGGTCGGATACCCGAGGCGCCGGCCGAGCCGCTCGCCTCCGACGACCCGCCCGCTCATCGTGTACGGCCGACCGAGCAGCCGCCCGGCGCGCGCAAAATCGCCGCTGGAGAGCACCGCGCGCACTGCACTGCTGCTGACGCGCTCGCCATCCAGCGTCACGGGGGCCACCACCTCGGTGTCGAATCCCAGCCGCCCGCCGGCCTCGCGCAGCGTCTCGGCACTCGCCTCCCCGTTGCGGCCGAATCGGAAATCGTGCCCGACCACGACCACCGGGGCGCACAGCTCCCGCGCCAGCAGCGTCGCGAACGCCTCGCCGGAGAGCGTACGCAGCGGCTCACCGAAGCGCAGCAGCCACAGCACCTCGATGCCGAACCGCTCGAAAACCTGCCAGCGCTCGCGAAAGGTGGTCAAGCGGGCCGGACAGTCTCCGGCAGCGAGATACTCGCGCGGCATCGGCTCGAAGGTCAGCACCATCGCCGCGCGGGCGAGCCGCCGACCGTGCGCCGCGAGGCACTCGAGCAGCGCCTGGTGGCCGAGGTGGATTCCGTCAAAGGTCCCGATGGTGACGACGCATCCCCGGCGACGGTCGGTCAAGCCATTGAATCCGCGAATCAGCTCCATCGGCCGCCCGAGCCGTCATTTCCACACAATAGAGTTTAAGAATACAGCAATCGCGACTCCCGAGGCAGCCGCCGGGACCTGCATACGGGCTTGAACACTGGAACGGGCCGTTGACAAGCCGCCGGGAGCTGAGCAGACTATGCGGCCCCGCGACGGGGTCTTGAGGTGATACGGAGCAGTTGTGGCCAACACGAAGTCCGCTGAGAAGGCGGCCCGACAAGCCGAGAAGCATCGCGCCCGCAATGTGGCGCTGCGCTCGCGCATGCGTACCGCGGTACGCAATGTGAACACCGCCATTGCCGGCGGTGACAAGAATGCCGCCCAGGCCACTTACCGGGACGCCGTGCCGGTGATCGATACCCTGGTCAACAAGCGCATCGTGCACCGCAACAAGGCGGCACGGCACAAGAGCCATCTGGCAGCGCGCATCCGCGCAATGTCCTGAGCCACGGCGCGGCGTGGCTGTCGGCGCCGAGCGGCGCACGACTCCCCCGCCCCCGACTTCCACAGGTTTCGCTGAAGCTTACGCCGGCTGCCCGGCGTCGTCCTCGTGCGCCGATCCCGGCTCGCGCGCGGCCGCGGCTTGTTCTTGCAGAAAGCCCATGACCGCCTCGCCGAGTTCGCGCGTTCCGTGCCCACTCGCTCCGGAGATCAGGAACCTGGGACCGCGATAACGCAGGCGGCGCACGATGTCGCGCGCCCGCCGTTCACCGTCTTCGGGCGTGAGCAGATCACTCTTGTTGAGCACCAGCCAGCGCGGCTTCACCGCCAGCTCCGGACTGAATTTCTTCAGCTCCGCAACGATGGCGCGCGCATCGACGACGGGATCGGCCTCAGGATCGAGCGGCGCGATGTCCAGTACGTGCAGCAGCAGGCGCGTGCGCTGCAAGTGCTTCAGGAAGCGGATCCCGAGGCCCGCCCCGTCGGCGGCGCCCTCGATGAGGCCGGGGATATCGGCCATGACGAAGCTGCGGTGCTCGCCCACGGAGACCACCCCGAGGTGCGGGTGCAGCGTGGTGAAGGGATAATCGGCGACCTTCGGACGCGCGGCTGACATGGCGCGGATGAGCGTGGATTTGCCGGCGTTCGGCTGACCGAGCAGGCCAACGTCGGCCAGCACTTTGAGCTCGAGCTCGAGCGTCCGCTTCTCACCCGGCAGACCGGGTCCGAACTGGCGCGGGGTTCGGTTGGTGCTCGACTTGAAGCGTTGGTTGCCCCAACCACCCTTGCCGCCGCGCGCCACGGCGAGCAGATCGCCCTCGCGCGCCAGGTCGCCCAGCACCTCGCCGGTCTCGGCGTCGCGCACCACGGTGCCGGCCGGCACTGGGATGTACAGGTCCTCGCCGCTGCGGCCCGTGCAGTCGTTGCTCGAGCCCGGCTCGCCGTGCTGGGCGCGCCACAGCCGCTCGATGCGATAGTCCACCAGGGTGTTGATGCCGGCGGCGGCCCGCAGGTACACGCTGCCGCCATGCCCGCCGTCACCCCCGTCCGGGCCACCGAAGGGCACGAATTTCTCGCGGCGAAAGCTCGTGCTGCCCCGCCCACCGTTGCCGGCCTGCACCCGGATCCGCGCCTCGTCAACGAATTTCATGGCTGTGGCCCAGACGAAAACCCCGGCGCGAAGGCCGGGGTGTTCAGAGGCTCGAGGCGGCGCGGAGCGCCGGTCCTCAGGCCTCCGCCTGCGTCGCCGCCGGCATCACGCTCACGTACGTGCGCTGTGTGATGCCCTTGCGCTGGAAGAGCACGGTGCCGGTCACCTTGGCGAACAGGGTGTGGTCGGTGCCGATGCCAACGTTGGCGCCCGCATGCATGTGCGTGCCGCGCTGACGGACGATGATGTTGCCCGCGAGCACGTGCTCGCCGCCGAAGCGCTTCACGCCCAGCCGTTTGGAATGGGAATCGCGGCCGTTCTTGGTACTGCCGCCTGCCTTTTTATGTGCCATGTCTGCGGTCTTC
>JAJXWE010000007.1 GCA_021781775.1 Pseudomonadota bacterium
TCACCGGCGCCGATGCCGCAGACGAGCAGTGCGTGCTCGAGGCTCGCCGTGGCCGACGTCTGGGTGCGGACCGGCCGTCCGCCGCAGTAATCGGAGAGCGCCGCCTCGAACGCCTGAACCTTCGGACCGCTGGCGAGCCAGCCGGAGCGCAGCACCTCAGCCACCTCGGCGATGGTCTGCTCGTCGATGCTCGGACGGGTAAAGGGAAGGAAGGGCTGCATAGGCTACGAGCGGAACACCAGGACCACTCCCACGACGATCACCAGGATACCCACCACGCGCTCGAGATTGGGTACCTCATTGAACAGCCACCAGGCGAGCCCGACCATGAGCACATAGTTGAGCGAAAGCATCGGATAGGCCTGACTCACCGGCGCGCGCGAGAGGCCGACCAGCCAGACGATCACCGAGAGGCCGTAGCAGGTCAATGCGACCCACAGCCACGGCACAGTGAGCAGCTCGAGCAGACGCTTCGGGACGTCCACCCCGGCGCCGAACAGCGGACCGGTGGCATCCGTCGCGGCCTTCAGTCCCAGCTGCGCCACCAGGTTGAGCAGCACCCCGCCGCAGAGAAATGCGAATACCGACCATTTCATAAGCGGCTCACCGCCACCGTGAAGCTGTCGCGACCAATCACGTGACCCGGCAGGCCCTCGCGCTGATAGCGCGCCCAGACCGCCGGCGCAAAGAACGCGATCGCATCGTGGCTCGCCTGCCATCGGCGCACGAACTGCGCGGGCGTCGCGGTCATCCATCCCGGCTGCAGGCGCTGGCCCATCCCGAGCTCGCCTTGGTAGCCGACCAGGATCAGTAGCCGGCCCAGATACGGCGGGATGGTCTGGCGGTACTGGCCCACGCTGTAGAGCGTCGTGTCCGGGTGCACATCACGCCGGATGCTCTGAACCAGCTGATAAGCGGAACGCGCGGGCGGGATCACCGCGTACTGGCAGAGCAGCGCCTGCCAAACGAAGGAGAAGGCCAACGCAACGACAAGCGGACGGGCGATACCGCCCGCGGCCTGCGCCTCGCTCGGCACGGTGCGTTTCGCGCCGAGCACGCACACCACCACCGCTGCGAGCGCGGCGGCCACCGCGGCCCCCGCCCAGACGAGCGCCGCCAGCGGAATGAACCCGTTGCGGTGCTGGGAATACACCAGCAGTCCCGCAGCGACGAACGTCGCCAGTGCCGTGCCCGCCCATGCCGAGCGGGTCAGCGCACCCGGCCGGCGCGCCAGGTACACCCCGGTCAGCGCCGCGATCGGCGGGAACACCGGCAGGATGTAGGTGGCGAGCTTCGAGTCCGAGGTGGAGAAGAAGATCACCGTCAGCAGCGCATAGAGCAGCAGAAATTTCAGCGGTTTGAAGTGCGCCACCGGCCCGCTGTCCTGCCACGCCGCGCGCGCCGCGCGCGCGAGCGGCACGAGCCAGGCGAACGCGCCGACCACAAGCAACGCGATGAAGTACCACCACGGCTCGACGCGTCGCGCCTCATCGGTGAGGAAGCGCTGGAAGTGTTCATGGATGAAGAAATACTCCGCGAACGTGTGGTTGCGCAGCGAGACCGCGACGAACCAGGGCGCCCCGATCAGCGCCATCAACGGGATGCCGAGCCCCAGGTGCAGGCGTCGCCAGGGCCGAACGTCACGCTCGAGAACCGTATAGGCGACGAGTGCCATGCCCGCCAGCACATACACCTCGAGCCCCTTGGTGAGCAGCGCGAGTGCAGTCATCGCCCAGGACACGAGCATCCAGTTGCGCTCGGCGCCCGAGCCGATTTCGGCGCACTGCGCCCGCGTGAAGGCGAGCACCATGGCGGTCAGCCAAAAGGTCAGTCCCGCATCAAGCAGGTCCAGGTGCGCGATGATGCCGAAGTACGGACTCAGCGCCAGCAGCGCCACGGCGGCGATGGCCGAGCGCCGCTCATACAGCCGCGCCAGCCACGCATAGATCAGCGCCAGGCAGCCGAAACCGAGCCCCACCGTCCACAGGCGCGAAGACCAGTTGCTGAGCCCGACGACCGAGTAGACGGTGGCGGTGGCCCAGTACTGCAGCACCGGCTTCTCGAAGTATTTCAGCCCGTCGAGCCTGGGGGTCACCCAGTCGTGGCTGACCACCATCTCGCGCGGAATTTCCGCGTAGCGGCCCTCGTCCGGATCGAACATCGGGCGGATCTGCAGCGTCGCGAACCAGACCGCCGCCAGCAGCACCCACGCCCACCATCTCAACCGCTCGGCGCGCGCCTGCGCTGCGCTCATGGTCGTACCCCGTTTGAGCCGCCGGCGCGCCGGTCAGAGCCCGGACGCCGAGGCGCTCAGGGCGTTGAAGCTGCCGAGCCGGACGTAGAAGTCGATGGTCTTGCGGATCGCCGTGTCCAGATCGGTGCTCGGGCGCCAGCCGAGATCGCGCCTGGCCGACTCGATCGCCGGCACCCGCACCTGGATGTCCTGGTAATACTTGCCGTAGTACTCCCCGGCAGACACCTCGACAATCTCGGTGCCCTTGGCCGCATCGCGCAGCTGCGGGAACTCCTGCGCGATGCGGATGGTGCGATCAGCGAGCTCGCGGATCGACACGCAGTTGTCCGGGTTGCCGATATTGAAGATGCGCCGCGTCGCCCGTCCGTTCTGGTTCTCCAGGATCGTCAGCAGGCACTCGACGGCGTCATCGATGAACGTGAAGGAGCGCTTCTGGCGCCCTCCGTCGACCAGCTTGATCGGGCGGCGGTACAGCACGTTGGAGAGAAACTGCGTGAACACGCGCGAGCTGCCCTCTTTTGGCTCCTCGATGTTATCGAGGTTCGGACCGATGAAGTTGAACGGGCGGAACAAGGTGTAATCGAGGCTGTCGCGCACGCCATAGGCGTAGATCACCCGGTCGAGGAGCTGCTTGGAGGCGGCATAGATCCAGCGCTGCTTGTTGATCGGGCCGTACACCAGGGGGCTGGTCTCCTCATCGAGCACCGCATCCGGAGACATGCCGTAGAGCTCGGAGGTCGAGGGAAACACCAGGCGCTTGCCGTACTTGACGCAGTGGCGAACGATGGCGATGTTCGCCTCGAAATCGAGCTCGAAGACCTTCAGAGGATGGGTCACGTACTGTGCCGGATTGGCAATCGCCACCAGCGGCACAACCACGTCGCACTTCTTGACGTGATACTCGACCCACTCCTTATTGATGGTGATGTCACCCTCGACGAAGTGGAATCGATCGTCCTTGGGCAGGTCTCCGAGTTTGTTGTCCGACAGGTCGATTCCGTACACCTCCCAGTCGCGCGAGCGCAGAATCGCGCCCGTGAGCGCGCTGCCGATGAACCCGTTCGCCCCGAGAATCATGATCTTCAGTGCCATGGAAGCCCTTCGTGCCCGGTCCGCATCCGGCGCGTAAAAAGAGGAATTTTAGCAGCTTCGCGTGCCGACCGGCTCGTCATCGCCGCACCGGCACGCCCCGGGGAACCGGGGGGCGTGCCGGCCTGGGCGCCGCCCCGCGACGGTTCAGAAGCGCAATCCCACGGTGATCGGAACGAACTCGATCGGCTGGCTCGTTTCCAGGCGCTGGTAGCGCGCCTCGACGAAGAAGGTCTGTCCGCTGCGCAGCAGGAAATCCAAGCCGACGCCGGCGTTCCAGGAGAAGCGCGTCGTGTCGCCGCTCGCCACCACCACGTCCCCGGGCACCAGCCCGAAGCTGCAGTAGCCGAACCAGGGGTCGCACAGATAGGTGCCGAACGCCACGGTCTGCGTCAGAGCGACGTGCAGGTGGTCCACGCCGACGCCCGCGAGCGCGAAGGCGCTCACCGTGGGCGTCAAATGCACCTTGTACTGCCCGTCGACGTTCAGTCCGTAAACCTCGCCGTAGCCGTAGTCGATCTGCGTCTGGTCGAGCTGCTCGTTGATCGCGATGAGATTGCGGGTCGCGCTGAAATGGCTGTACTCGAGGTCCGCGCGCAACCCGAAGGGTTCATCCGCCCACGGCCGCCAGGTCAAGCCGCCGCCAAAGGTATAACCGCCCTGGAAGTACTCCGAAGTCGAGCCCACCGTCGGGCTGTAGCCGACCTGCAGGTGCCAGTGCACGGGCTGGCGCGGTGCGAAGGTCTGATCCGTGTAGCCCTGAGCGAGTGCGTGCCCCGACAGTCCGAGCAGTACCAGGGCGCCAAAGAGGTGAAGATAACGCTTCATGTCATCGTCTCCTTCGGCGCCGCCGCAGGCGCCCTGTCGTACTGCGACCTGCGGCCACTATGCCGCGCGCAGCTTGCGTCTGAGAACCTGAGCGATGTCACGCATCTCACCGATGCCGAGCAGCAACGCACACCCGAAGAACGCGCCAGCCCCCGTCACGATGACCAGCGAGAGCGCGCCGAGTTTCGGCCAGAAGCGCTGCTGCGCCCAGCCGGCCATCAGCCAGTGCTGTCCGCTCCAGCACACCGCCGCGAGCACGGCGCAGGCAAGCGTCAGGCGCACCAGCATCGCGCCGAGCGCGCGCGACTCGAGCCGCCCGAGATGGCGACGCATCAGCGCGTAGAGGATGAGGAAATTGGTGGTCGCGACGCAGGCGGTGGAAAACGCGAGCCCGCGGTGCCCCCAGCGCAGGTGCACCGTGAAGATCCAGTTCAGCAGCAGATTCAGGCCGACCGCGACAAAGGTGACGACCATGGGAGTCTTGCGCCGGTCGATGGCATAAAAGGCGTTGACCAGAATCTTCAGCGCCGCATAGCCACACAGGCCGAGTGCGTAGAAGCGCAATCCCGCGGCGGTCTCGGCCACATCGTAGGCGGTGAAGCGGCCATGCTGAAAGAGCACCGAGACGATCGGGTTGGCAAGCAGGATCAGGCCGATGCTCGAGGGAATTGTCAGCAGCAGCGCCAGACGCATGCCGCGGGCGAGCTCGCGGCGGAAGGAGAGCAGGTCCCCTGCGGCCACCAGGCGCGCCAGCAGCGGCAGGCTCACCGTGCCGAGCGTGACGCCGAAGATCCCGAGCGGCAGGTAGATCAGGCGAAAGGCGATCTGCAACCAAATCACCCGGCCGTTGCCCAGTTCGGAGGCGAACGCGCCATTGACCAGCACGTTGATCTGGGTCGAGCTGGCCGCAATCACCGAGGGCCCCATCAGCTGCAAAATGGTCCTGACGCCCTTGTCGCGCCAGTGGAAGTCGGGCCGGAAACGGTGGCCGAGCCGGCGCAGCGACGGCAGCTGCACGCCGAGCTGCAGCGCCCCGCCGACCAGCGTGCCGATAGCCAGTCCGATCGCCGCGCGCGGACCGAAGTGCGGATCGATCCACCAGCCCACCCCAGCCCCGGCGATGATCGAGCCGAGGTTGAAGAAGCTCGAGGCCATGGCCGGCATGCCGAACACGTTGCGCGCATTGAGCATCCCCATGACCAGCGCCGCGAGCGACACCATCACGATGAACGGAAACATGATGCGCGTCAGTTCGACCGTGAGAACGGCCTTGCTGCCGTGGAATCCCCAGCCCACAACATGCACGATCCACGGCGCGCACACGATGCCGAGGATGATGAGCACACTCAGCACGACCGTCGCGAGCGTCACCACCTTGTTGGCGAGCGCCCATGCGGCCTCCTCCCCTTCGCGCACGATGGTTTTACTGAAGGTGGTGACGAACGCCACGGACAGCGCTCCCTCGGCGAACAGGTCGCGCAGCAGGTTCGGGATGCGGAACGCGATGGCGAAAGCGTCCATCACGGCGCCGCCGCCGAACAGCGCGAGGAACACCTGATCGCGGATCAGGCCGAGCACCCGGCTGCACAGCACGGCGACCGCCACAACGCTCGCGGCCCGCGTGTTGAGCTTCTCCCCCCGGGGACTCGTCGTCGCGGCGCGTTCCGTGGAGCTCATCGGGACGCTCAGCGAGCCACGGCCGCGCGTGACGGGACCGCCACCGACTCGAGTCGATACCACTCGCCCCGCAGGAATCGCACTGCCACCGCGCCGCTCACTTGCACTGTCTGATCCGCTTGTCGCACGCGCCGCTGGGCGGCGCCGAGCGGACAAGCATAGCGAGCGGCGCGCCGACGCGCGAGGTGATCCCGGCGCGCTCTCAGACCTGTCGCTCGGCGATCTCGACCCAGATCCCGCGCTCACACTTCAAGCGCACGCCACCGCTCGCCACCTCGGCACCGTCGGCGAAGCGCTCGTCATTGAAGTAGCAGCAATCAACCTCATCGCCGACCTGCTCGCGCAGCAGCTCGTACGACTGCTCTGGATCGCTCTGCCAGGGAGAGTTGCGCCGCTCCGGATCGGCCGCGCCGACCTGCTGCAGCGCGCCCACTTCGGCCTCTCGTTTCATCGCTCACCCCCGTGTGCGCCCCGGCGCACCTCGGTCACAAATCCCCACCGAGTCGCACGACATAGCGGCCGCGTGCCTGCCCCGCGATCAGCTCGCGGGCCGCCTGCGGCACCTGCTCCAGGCCGATCACCGCGCGCACAATGCGCTGCTCGATGCACTGCGGCCGCCAGGGTCCGGCCAGCTGCTGCCACAGTGCCACGCGCCAGGGTCGTGGCACCTGAACGGAGTGGATTCCGAGCAGACTCACCCCGCGCAGGATCAGCGGCATGACCGTGGTGTTCAGCGCGGCGGACTGCGCAAGGCCGATGCAGGCGATGTTGCCCCACGGTCTGACCGTCCGCGTCAGATAGGTCAGCACCTCGCCGCCGAGATTGTCGACCGCCCCGCCCCAGAGGGCCTTCTCCAACGGCTTGGCACCCAGGTCCAACTGGCCACGATCGATCACCTCGTCGGCGCCGAGCTCGCGCAGCTGCAGGGCCGCCTCCGGCTTCCCGGTGAGCGCGGCAGTTTGAAATCCGGCCTGATGCAGCAGGATCAGGGCGATGCTGCCCACCCCGCCGGAGGCTCCCGTCACCACAATCGGTCCGAGTGCGGGCGCCTGGTGGTTCTCCAGCATGCGCCGCAACGCCAGCGCCGCGGTAAATCCGGCCGTGCCGAGCGCCATGGCCTCGAACAGGCTCAACTCCTGCGGCAGCGGCACCAGCGCATCGGCCGGCACCCGGGCGTACTCGGCAAGTCCGCCGTCGAGCCATTCCCCGAGTCCCGCCCCCGTGGCGAGCACCCGCTCGCCCGGCCGGAAGGCCGGATCCCCGCTGGCCTCGACCACGCCGGACAGATCGATGCCGGCGACCCGGGGGAAGCTGCGCATGATTGCGCCGCGACCGGTGATCGCGAGCGCATCCTTGTAATTGAGCCCGGAGTACGCGACCCGGATCTGCACCTCGCCGGGCCCGGGCGGTTCGAGCGTGATCGATTCCAGCGATGCGCTCGCGCCGAGCGGACCCTGGTGAATACGTAAGGCTTTGAATGTCGTCATCGGTCCGCCCGGCCGCCGCGATGAGACGCATTGTATCGGGAGCGGATGTGCCCCGATGCCCCGGGAAACCACGGGGTGCGCCGTGGCAAAAGCCCGCCGGATGCAGTACTGTTGCACTCCTTGTTTTTCAACCACTTGGAAGAGAGTGATGACCGACGCACTGATCTGCGAGGCGGTCCGCACGCCGTTTGGCCGCTACGGCGGGTCGCTGGCGGCGGTGCGCACCGATGATCTGGCGGCCCTCCCGCTGCGCGCCCTGATGGAGCGCAACCCGGCACTGGACTGGTCGCAGCTCGATGACGTGTTGCTCGGTTGCGCCAATCAGGCCGGCGAGGACAACCGCAACGTCGCGCGCATGGCCGTGCTGCTGTCAGGACTACCCGAAGCCGTGCCCGCCGCGACGCTCAACCGCCTGTGCGGCTCGAGCCTCGATGCCGTGGCGAGCGCCGCGCGCGCCATCGCCTCCGGTCAGACGCACCTGATGATCGCCGGCGGCGTGGAGAGCATGACGCGGGCCCCATTCGTGCTGGGCAAGGCCGAGCACGCCTTCGACCGCAGCAGCAAGCTCGAGGACACCACCCTTGGTTGGCGATTCGTCAATCCGCTCATCCAGAGCCGCTTCGGCGTCGACTCGATGGCACAGACCGCCGAGAACCTCGTCGCGGAGCGCAACATCTCGCGGGCCGACCAGGACGCGTTCGCCCTGCGCAGCCAGCAGCGCTACGCGCGCGCGCAGGCGCGCGGGTTCTTTGCGAAGGAAATCGTGCCGGTGACCGTGACGCGCTCGAAACAGCCCCCGCTGCAAGTGCAGTCCGACGAGCATCCGCGTCCGGACACCTCCCTCGAGAGCCTCGGCAAGCTGAAAGGCGTCGTACGACCCGATGGTTCGGTGACCGCCGGCAACTCCTCGGGCATCAACGACGGCGCGGCCGCAGTGTTACTCGCGAGCGAGTCCGCCGCCGTGCGCTACGGCCTGACTCCGCGCGCGCGGGTGATCGGCAGCGCGGTGGCCGGCGTGCCGCCGCGCATCATGGGCATTGGACCGGCGCCCGCCACTCGCAAGCTCCTGGAGCGCACCGGCCTCTCCCTCGGTGCGATTGACGTCATCGAGCTCAACGAGGCGTTTGCTGCACAGTCCCTCGCTGTCCTGCGCGAGCTCGGACTGCCGGACGACGCCGAGCACGTCAACCCCAATGGCGGCGCCATCGCTCTCGGCCACCCGCTCGGTGCGAGCGGAGCGCGTCTGGTCGCCACGGCGGTCAGCCAGCTCGAGGCGGCCGGCGGCAAGCGTGCGCTGTGCACGATGTGCATCGGCGTGGGTCAGGGCATCGCGCTGCTGCTCGAGCGACTCTGAGGCGGCGGCGCCTCCCGGCGCCGAATCAGCTCACCTGTACGCGCAGCGTCTCGAGGCCGCTGCAGGTGCCTTCCATCCGCTCGCCGCGCGCAACCGGGCCGACGCCCGCCGGCGTGCCGGTGAAGATCAGGTCCCCGGGCGTGAGCGTCCAGGCGGCTGACAGATGCGCCAGGATCTCTGGCACGCTCCAGATCATCTGGTCGATCCGGCTGCGCTGCCGCTCGACGCCCTCGACCCGCAGGGCAATTTCGGCACCCTCGATCGCGCCGGCCTGACCGCGCGGGGTGATCGGTCCGAGTGGTGCGGCGTGATCGAAGGCCTTGCCGATGCACCAGGGCGCGGAGCGCTTCTTCATCTCGGCCTGCAGATCGCGCCGGGTCATGTCGAGCCCGACGGCGTAACCGAAGACATGATCGAGCGAGCGCGCCGGCTCGATGTCGCGCCCCCCCACCCCGATCGCGACCACCAGTTCCACCTCGTAGTGCAGGTTGGCCGTCAGGCTCGGATACGGCATGACGCCGGTCTCGCCGGCCTCGACCGGCAGCAGCGCGTCGGCCGGCTTCATGAAGAACACCGGCGGCTCGCGGCCCGTGCGGCCCATCTCCTGGGCATGAGCGAGATAGTTCGAGCCCACGCAGTAGATGCGGTGCACCGCAAAACGCGCGGCGGTCCCGGTCACCGGCGCGCTCACGGTCGGCGGTGGCGCAAAGACATAGTTCATGGATGGTGGCCGCCTCGGAAAGGTGCCGCGCAGTCTAGCCACCCCCACCACGCCCGTCCAACCGCGGCGCCGCCAGGAATTTCTGCGCAGCGGCATGTAACCGTTCCGTCCGGCCGGACGAATATACCGGCAGAGGTCGGCATGTCAGCGTGCATTCCCACAAGTCCAAACCCTTCGTTTTGCCTCCGCCCGCCATACGCGCCGGGTGCGGTACACTACAGTGCGGTCCCGCAGTCGCACCGCCCGGCGGGCGCGTCGGCCGGCTGAATGGAGACTCGTTTGGCGGACGATCACTGGCGCGAATTGATGTTGGCGGCCCAGCGGGGCGACGCTGCGGCGTACCGGCGCCTGCTCGTCGAGGCCGGCGCGTGGCTGCAACGGTACTATTCACGGCGACTGCCGGCCTCAATGGTGGACGATGCCGCCCAGGAGGTCCTGTTGTCGCTGCACACCAAGCGCCACACCTACGATTCCTCCAAACCCTTCGGTCCGTGGCTCGCGGCGATCGCCCGCTACAAGTGGATCGACCGGCTGCGCGCGATGAAGGACGCGCCCACCGAGGAACTGGACGAGGAGCTTGCGGTACGCGATCACGGCGAGGCGGTGCAGAGCGCACGCGTTCTGGAAACGCTGCTCGCGACGCTCAAGCCCGCCCAGGCCAACGCCATCCGGCTGGTCAAGTTGGAGGGTCTGAGCATAAAAGAAGCCGCCGAGCGGCTGGGACAGACCATGGCGCTCGTCAAGGTGAACATCCACAGGGGGTTACGTCAATTGAGCGAGCGGGCGCAGGAGGATGGCCATGAAGCTTGACGCCCTGATCGAGCGGCTCACCGAGGATCTCTCACCCGTGCGCCCGCGGCGGGTCTGGATCGATGCCCTGATCATTGCGCTCATCGCGGCGGGCGAACTGGCGCTGCTGTTCGCGGTGGGTATCGCCCATCTGGACATGCACCGCGTGATGTCGCAGCCCACCGTGGGCTGGCGGATCGTCAGCCTCGGACTGATCTCGCTCGTGAGCGGCTGGCTTGCCATCCGCTCCTTCGACCCGACCTTCTCGGCGCGCGGCTCGATGCGCTGGTTGGCACTGATCGTTGTGCTGTGTGTCGCCTACGGGGTGCTCACGAGCGGTTTGCCGGTAGCCGTCGCGAGCATCGTGCAGCGGCTCGCCTGGCACAGCGGCGTGCAGTGCGCCTCGAAGATCGTGCTGCTGTCGATTCCGCCGCTGCTCGCGCTGGCGGTGCTCGGACATCGCGGCGCGCCGACCGACCTGCGCCGCACGCCGCTGCTGATTGGCTTGGCGGCCGCGGCATGGGGGGCGTTCGTGTTCGTCTTCGCCTGCCCGTTCAATGATCCATTGTACATCCTCACCTGGTACGGGCTGGCCTGCGGGATCGTCACGCTCGTGGCCCGGCTCGTGCTGCCGCGCTTCGCGCGCTGGTGAGGCCTCCGGTCGGTCACGCCGGAACTGTCTACGGGACGGAGTCTCTCAAGGCTAACAGGAGTTGCAACCATGGCCTCCCGCCTCCACCGCATCGCTCCCTCGGAGATCACTCCGCCGGAGGTCTTCTTCAACCGCCGCCGCTTTCTCGCCGGCGCCCTCGTCGCCGGTACCGGCGCGGCGCTCGGTCGCGCCGGCGCGGCCGTCGTGCCCGCCGCGGCGGGCGCCCCGCTCGCCTACTCGCTCGATTCCGCCGATTCGGTCGGCGCCCTGGTGCACGCCCCGGGGCAGGACGAGACGCCGAACAGCTGGGAGCAGATCACCCACTACAACAACTACTACGAGTTCGGCACCGGCAAGAGCGACCCGGCCGAGTACGCCGCCGCCCTGCAGACGCGGCCGTGGAGCCTCACGGTGTCCGGGGAGGCCGAGGTGACCGGCCAGTTCCCGCTCGAGAAGTTCCTCAGTCCCTATGCGCTCGAGGAGCGCATCTACCGCTTCCGCTGCGTGGAGGCCTGGTCGATGGTCATCCCGTGGGTGGGCTTTCCGCTGGCGCGGCTGCTGAAGCAGTTCAAGCCCACCTCGCGCGCCAAGTATGTCGCCTTCGAGACGCTCTACCGCCCGAGTCAGATGCCCGGCCAGCGCGTGCCGATCCTTCAGTGGCCGTACCGCGAGGGACTGCGCATCGATGAGGCGATGAACCGTCTCGCCTTCATGGTGGTCGGGCTGTACGGCCGCGTGCTGCCGAACCAGAGCGGCGCACCGCTGCGCCTGATCGTGCCGTGGAAATACGGCTTCAAGAGCATCAAGTCGATCGTGCGCATCGTGTTCACGGAACGTCAGCCACAGACCACCTGGAGCCTGGCCGCCCCCAACGAGTACGGCTTCTATGCGAACGTCAACCCCAACGTACCGCACCCGCGTTGGAGTCAGGCCACCGAGCGGCGCATCGGCGCGCCGTTGTTTCACGAGCGGCAGGCGACGCTGATGTTCAACGGCTATGCCGATGAGGTCGCCTACCTCTACAATGGCATGAACCTGCATGAGTACTTCTAAAGCGGCCGGACGAGGCGCCGCGACCGTCCGCACCCCGGCTGCGGCGCGACCCTTGCCCGGATTGAGTGTCGAGCGCCGCTATCGCTACCTGTACAAGCCGGCGGTGTTTCTCGCCTGTCTCGCTCCGCTCGCCTGGATGGCCGCAAGCCTGTTCGGGTGGTTCGGCCTCTCGCCGCCCGTCGATGCGGTGAAGTTCCTGGAGCTGCGCTGCGGCAAGACCGCCCTCAATCTGCTCCTGCTGACCCTGATGGTCACCCCGGTGCGCCAGATCATCCGCCTGCCGCATCTGCTGCGGCTGCGGCGTATGCTCGGGCTGTTCGCGTTCTTCTACGCCGCGTTGCACTTCACGGTCTACCTGGTGCTCGATGTGGATCTCGACTGGCACCAACTCGCCGCGGACCTGCTCAAGCGGCCGTACATCACGGTCGGCTTCAGCGCGCTGCTGCTGCTGCTGCCGCTCGCGATCACCTCGACGAACCGCATGATGCGCCGGCTGGGTCGGCGCTGGAGCCGACTGCACCGGCTGATCTACCTCATCGCCGCTCTCGGCGTGTGGCACTTCTACTGGCAGGAGAAGATCGACGTGCGCGAGCCGCTGGTATACGCCGGGATCCTGCTGCTGTTGCTCGGCTATCGCTGGGTCCGCAGTCCCCGCACCTGGGCGGTGCTGGCACCGCTGCGCTCGCCGTCCCGACCGCTAGGGTCGCCCGCCGAGCAGGCGTGCGGGCAACAGCAGCAGCGCGCGCAGAAACTCGAATACGCCGTCGACTACGATACCGAGCAGGCGCAGCGGCAGGAGCAGCAGCCAGAGGATCGGCCAGGCGAGCAGCGCCAGCACCGCGATCGGCCAGCACAGCACGAACAGGATCAGCCACAGCAGCACCTTGATCATCGGCTCACGCTACCCCCGCCCGTCCCGAGGCACAAGCGAGGTTGCGCCCACGCCGCACTGCTCCCGGCGGGACCGGCCGAGGGCTCCTGTTCACCGCCGAGATAGCGATCAGGCTCGAAGTATCGGCCGCCCGCGCGCGTTTCCGACCCGACTCGCTTCGTCGCGGCAGGCAGGGCATTCGCCGCAAAACGACGGCCCGTCGCGGGCGGCCTTTCCCCCCTCGGCGCGCGGATGCGGCATGATGGCATCATATAGAGCGCTCGGCCCCGCGAATCAGTCCACCAAAATCGAGCCCGAGCGCCAGAGGAGCACCCGAATGAAGCATGTTGTTGCACTCGCGGCACTTTTCACGGTGGCCGCGTGCGAGGCCTGCGGAGCGCCCGCGCTAGCCGCGGCTCCCCAAGCCCTCCCTCCGGTTCCGGCCGCGGCGAGCGCGGCCTCCGCACTGTTCACACCGAACGCCGTCACGAGCTACGGGTCCGTCACGATCGACGGGCACAAGATCAACTACAAAGCGGTTGCCGGCACCCTCATCGTGCACCCGAAGGGCTGGAACGACGCCACGACGCCCGCGACAGGCAAGGGCGCGCTCGGCGAGCCGGACGGCCCGCCCGTGGCCTCCATGTTCTACGTCGCGTACTTCAAGCGCGGCGTGCCGGCCCACGACCGGCCGATCACCTTCCTCTATAACGGCGGCCCGGGCTCCTCAACCGTGTGGCTGCACATGGGCGGCATGGGACCGGTGCGCGTTGTGACCAACAACAACACGCACACCCCGGCGGCCCCGTACAGCATCATCAAGAACAAGTACAGCCTGCTCGATGCGACGGACCTGGTGTTCATCGACGCCCCGGGCACGGGCTACAGCCGCATCGCGGGCAAGAATGCGGCCAAGGCATTCTACGGAGTCGATCCGGACGGACACGCCTTCGCCTCCTTCATCACGCAGTTCCTGGCGCATTATCAGCGCTGGAACTCGCCGAAGTACCTGCTCGGGGAGAGCTACGGCACCCCGCGCTCGGCGGTGCTGATCAAGGACCTCGAAATCGGCCGCGCGGTCGATTTCAACGGCGTGATTCTGCTCTCGCAGATCCTGAACTTCGCCCTGAACGCGGATGCCCCCGGCACCAACCCCGGGATCGAGCTGCCGTACGAGCTGGCGCTGCCGAGCATGGCGGCAACGGCCTGGTATCACCACGCGCTGCCGTGCAATAGACGTCGGCCCCCGC
>JAJXWE010000403.1 GCA_021781775.1 Pseudomonadota bacterium
GCGTCGAAAGCGTCCCAGCGGGTACTGGTCTAGACTCAACGGATGAGCAGTGATAAGGCGGACGCCCCGGTTGCGGGCGACGAGCGCATCCATCTGGTGACCATCGACTGGGCCCGGGGGAAGTGGTCCGGGGTGCCCGGCAAGTACTCGCGTGAGCACCTATGGCAATTCGCGGGGAGGCTCAGCCTGAAGGTCACGGACGCGCTGGCGCCAATGGCGTACCGGGATGCGGTGCGGCTGGACCCGCTGAAGTCCTACGTGGCGACGGTCGCGAGCGCGCACATGCTGGCGTGGCTACACGCGGCCTTCAGCCATGGCGTCGAGGTGGAGAGATATCTTGATCCGGCAGAAGGCGTGCTGAGCATCCTACCGGACCGGCGCAGCTGGGTCAGCGAGGTGATCCTCAAGCCGCGCATCACGTTTCATTCCAACCAGGACGTCGACGCGAAGGTGGTCGCGCACTTTCACGAACTGGCGTCACGCGATTGTTTCATCGCCCGCTCGATCAAGACCAAGGTGACGGTCAGCGCTCCATGACGGACTCGCTGTGCAGGCGCGCGAAGTCGTGCGGCAGAAGACCGTCGGTCGTCCTGTTGGTGGCCGCGGCGAGTTTGGGCAGCACCCAGCGGATGTAGGCTTCCGGGTTGACGCCAATTAGCCGACAGGTCCCAACGACACTGTAGATCACCGCTGAGCGCCAGCCGGCACTCGGGTGGCCGATGAACAGGTAATTGCGCAACCCGATTTTTGTTGGGCGGAAGCATCGCTCGATCGGGTTCTGGTCGATGCAGATGCGGCCACAGTCGACCTTGGCATAGCGGGCGAGATTCGGCCAACGATTTGTGGCGTACGTGACCGCCTCGCGCAGCTTGCCGAACAGAGGCATGTCCTTTTCCAGGGCATGGAAGCGCCGTTGCAGACGCTTCAACACCGGTTTCGCCTTGGCGTGACGGAACATGCCCCGTCGATCCGGCGTCAACCCCAGCTTGGTGGCGTGGCGCTCGATCGCGTACAGCTCGTCGATGTCGCGCAGCAGCGGCAACGCCTGCATCTCGTCGGCCTTGATCGCCTCGAGGACATATCGGCGCAGATGCCCGATGCACTCGAAGCGACGGATGTTCGGACGGTACTTGAACACTCCCGGATACATCTTTGCCCCGTCGCTCTGCACATCGCCGCGCCAGTTGGGCGGAAAGAACTCGTGTAGGATCGCGCCGCTTCTCGAGGGCGAGAACTCCAATACGATCGCCGGCACGTCGGGGGCGTGGTAGCCCCACAAGTAGGCATCACGTGACCGACCTCGGCGGTCTGGGTCGAGGAGCTTCGTGAAGGTCTCGTCGACCTGCACGTAGCGAGACTCGAGGATCTTGCGCTTCAGCAGCTGATGGATCGTGATCAGCAGGTGCGCGGCACCTTCCACGTAGCGGCAGCGTGCCTGCCGCCCGATCCAGATCCCGCCCCGGGCATCCATGCGCTCCTGGCGATACAGGGGGACATGGTCCACGTACTTGGAAATGACCACATGCGTGATGAACCCGGGGCCGACGCCGGCCTGCGGAATCACCTGCGGTGGCAGCGCCGCCACGATCGGCGCATGCGCGCGCTCGCGGCTGGCGTAGACCGGCCGCACGATCTGCCGGCGATAAAACTGGCTCGGGGTGTACTCGATCTGCTCGGTGATCTCCTCGCGGATCTTCACCAGTCCCGCCTTCTGCTCCTCGGGCAGATCGATCACTTCCCGGCGCACCGGCAGATTCTGCGGTGGCGTTCGCCGTCCGCCGCGGCGCTTGCGTCGGCTGCCACCGGTGCCGGTCGTTGATTGCGGCGGTGGCGGCAGCATCGCCGGCTGCTCCGTCAGTCCGAACAGCAGCCGCTGCGCAGGGTCGAGCTTCTCGCTCTTCGGGTTGAACATCCGCCGCAGCAGATCATCGAGCTTGTATTGCAGCTTTGCGCAGCGCGCCTCGGAGTTCTTCAGGAGCGACTCCAGCTCTCGCACCCGCGAGAGAAGCGCCTCGCGGTCCAGGTCCTGCGGTGTCGCCGTGACGGTGTGCATGGGAGCGCGAAGTATATAACTTCGCGCTCCCGATGTGCTGTTTGATTGCGAGTGAACTGACTCAGCGAGGCTGCAGATCCCGCGTCGCGATCACCTCCGGGTGCGTCCTACCGCGGGCAAGACGCTCCTCGTACCGCCGCCATCCGCGGCGACTGGTGAGCTCAAACCCATCGACCAGCAACCGCAACTGCGCCAGACTCATCTGCCGCACCTGCGCCTCGTCCCGCGGCCAGGCGAACGTCGCCCGTTCCACCCGCTTGCTCGCGAGCCAAAACCCGCTCCCATCCCACAGCAGGCAGCGAATCCGGTTACGCCGCCCATTGCAGAACACGAACAGGCCGCCGGTGAGCACGTCTTGGCGCATCGCCTTGCCCACCAGACCACGCAGCGCGTCAATCCCGAGCCGTCCATCGGTCACCCCGGTGCGCAGGAACACCCGCGTCTGCTCGCTCAGCCAAAACATGCGTGCAGCTCCCTCAGCAGCGTGCCCATCCAGCGCACGTCCGCGTCCGGGCCGGCGCGCACCTCGAGCCCGTTCGGCAGCCGAATGCTCACCGTGCCGCCTGGTGCGCTCAGCGCCGCGCCAGCGGACATCTCGCCGCCGAGCCCCGCAGGCAGCTCCACGATCGCCGGCACCGTCGTGCCTGTTGCCCGGCGCCGCGCCTGCCGCAGCCAATACGTCAATGTGGACAGCGCCAGATCATGGCGCTCGCAGAACCGTCGCTGGCTCAGACCGCCGTGGCCGTACAGCTCGAGCAGTCGCTGCTGCTCCTTGGCCGTCCGATTACGCTGCCGCCGCCCAAATGTGCCGCCGAGTACGCCGCTCGGCCTTCCCATCGATCTCGTCTTCGCACCCATCGCGCAGATACCTCTGTCGGTAAACTGCGTGTCCATCTATCAGCATGCTCGCCAGTGATCCATGCAGTGCCCCGTGGGACGCTTTCGATACCTGTCACA
>JAJXWE010000404.1 GCA_021781775.1 Pseudomonadota bacterium
CGCGACACGCCGGAGGGGCGGATGGATTACAATGCCGGCGGGGTGCAGAGGCCCCTTGCCCAGCGGACTGGCAGACCGGCAATACCCAACGACCACTCCGAGCGAGTGAATCCCGCCGCGGCGCGCTCCGCGCCCGATGCGATAGAAGGAGACCGACGATGGCTCTGACCCGACAGGTTGTCTCAACTCTCAACAACGACGGCACGGACGTGATGGGACCGACGGTCCTCGCGTTTCATTATCCGGACCAGAGCCTGGTCTCCGGGAGCCTGCTCACCGTCGAGGCCAACCATTTCGCGGTATTGAAGTCCCGCGGCGCCGTGCTCAGCGTCTACGACACCGGTCAATACCCGATTCAGACGCCCGACAAGCCGCTGCTCGGCAGCTTCGTGACCGGATTCTTCGGCGGCCAGTCGCCCTGGCAGTACGAGGTACTGTACGTCAACCGCGCCAAGCTGCTGGTGCGCAGCGCCGGGATCGCCAGCTCGGCGGAAATGGCCGAGATGGCCTATCAGGTCGAGTATTACGTGCACGTCGACACCAAGGACGATGCGCTGAAGCTCATCACCCACATGCCGTTCGCCAAGCATTTCATCGGCACCGACGAGGTGGCGAGCTACGCCGGCCCGGTGGTCGAACAGGCGATCAATCAGATCATCCAGGTCACCCCGATGGAAAAGATCAACGAGCACATCCACGAGATCGTGGAGCTCGTCAAGGAGCACCTGGCGAGCTTCCTCGGCGTGTACGGCATCACGCTGAATGACGCCAAGGTACTGATCCTGCCGAAGGACGAGCGGATGCGCGAGCTGATCTCGCTGCGGGCGTTCGGGCTCTCCGAGCTCGACGCCGTGCGCTACTACGTCGCCCTCAAGATGGCTGAGAAGGGCCTGGTCTCGGCGCCGAACGTCGCGGTCGGCCAGCCGTTCTTCATCGGCGGGACGACCATGGGCACCTTCCCCGTCGGCAACGCCCTGCAGCCCACCGGCACGGGCGCCAAGAGTGGAACCTGACCAGCACCGGGCAGACCGGACGGCCGCCCCTGGCGCGCGCCGTCCGGTGCCGAGCGGAGAGTCTCGTATGGATCTGAAAACCACCGCCAACCCCATCGACTCGGCCGGCCCGGTCAAGCAGGTGCTCGCGAACCTGTTCTACGGCTGGGGCTACAACTTCTACCGTCGCGAGAATCAGCTGCGCGCCGACGACCTGCTGATCCGCAGCAAGTTGAGCGAGTTGCTCGGCCAGAGCCGCGCACGCGCGCAGGCGCTCGAAGCGGCCTTCCGACGCGAGCACCTGCCCGCCCCGACGCGCGCGCAGCCGTTCCCGGATGCCGCCGCCGTCGGCGCTGCCCAGGCCCTGCAGCGCGCCGCGCAGCAGATCGAGGCGCTGGAGACGACCATTCGCAATGCGGCGGTGCCGGAGATGGACCGCATCTACCAGCGGCATCGCAACGAGCGCGCCGCACTCGAGCGGCTGGTCGAGGCCGACAGCGCACTCGTCGCGGCGATCGTCGGACTGCGCGACGCCGTCCTCGCGCTGCCGGACGGCGCGGCGGCGACGGCGGAGTTGCCACGATTGCTGCGGGTGGAGGAGATCCGCGCGCTGTGGACGCAGCGCGAACAAATCCTCGCGGTGCTGCAGTGAACCGCCGGGTGCGCTCATGAACGCCCGCCGTCCCGACCTGCCGCCGGCGAACTGGCGCCTGATCTTCCTGGGCCTCGCCGTCCTGGTGGTGCTGGTCCTTGCGCGCGGGGCATTCGTGCAGATCGGTCCGGGCGAGCGCGGGGTGCTGATGACCTTCGGGGCGGTCCAGCCCGGCGTGCTCGATCCGGGGCTGCACCCGAAGCTGCCGTTCGTCCAGAGCGTCGCACGGATGAACGTGCAGGTGCAGAACTCCCAGTCGACCGAGACGGCCGCCAGCCTCGACCTGCAGAACGTCTCGACCACCGTGGCGACCAACTGGCACATCCTGCCGGGCGATGCCGAGTGGGTGTATCAGCACATCGGCAGCGAGCGCCAGCTGATGCGCAAGGTGATCCGCCCGGCCATCAGCAATGCCGTCAAGGCGGTCACCGCGCATTACAACGCGCAGGACCTGATCGTCGAGCGCGACCAGGTACGCAACCAGATCGAGAGCCAGATCCGCACCGCGCTCGATCCGTTTCGCGTAGTGGTCGACGCGGTGAACATCACCGACTTTCACTTCAGCCGGGAATTCGCGGCCGCCATCGAGGAGAAGCAGGTAGCCCAGCAGCGCGCGCTGCAGGCCACGTACGACCTGCAGAAGGCGAAGGTGCGCGCCCAGCAGAAGATCGTCGAGGCGACCGCGCAGGCGCAGGCCCAGAAACTGCTGCAGGTGACCCTGACCCCGGAACTCATCGAGCAGCAGGCGATCAATAAGTGGGACGGTCACCTGCCCGAGGTGGTCGGCGGCCGGGGCGTGCTGCCGATGATCGGCAACGTCGCCAACCGCGCCGCCACGGCCCGGCCCCAGTAGGCGCCGGGCCGGTCTACCCCGTGCGCTCGCCGTGCCCGCCGAAGGCGAGCCGCATCGCCGCGAGCACCTTGTCGGCGAACTCGCCCTGGCCACGCGAGGCGAACCGGGCATAGAGGGCTGCGCTCAGCACGTGCGCCGGCACGCCCATCTCGATCGCGGCCTGCACCGTCCAGCGGCCCTCGCCGGAATCGGACACCCGGCCGCTGAAGCTCGAGAGGGCCGGATCACTCGCCAGCGCCCGCGCGGTCAGATCGAGCAGACGGGAAGAGATGATGCTGCCGTGGCGCCACACCTCGGTGATCGCCGCGATATCCAGCCGGTACTGGAACAGGCGCGGATGCTCGAGCGGCGCCGTCTCGGCGTCCGCCGGCCGCTCACGCAGGCCGGCATCGGCGTTCTGCAGCACGCTCAGCCCCTCGGCATAGGCGGCCATGACGCCGTACTCGATGCCGTTGTGGACCATTTTGACGAAGTGGCCCGCGCCGCTCGGTCCGCAGTGCGCGTAGCCCAT
>JAJXWE010000405.1 GCA_021781775.1 Pseudomonadota bacterium
ACCGCGCCCAAGTAGGACAACGTCAGTAGAGCGCCGGCGCGCCCGGCCATCAGGGGCGCCGCGCCGCGCGCCAGGGCGGTGAGGCTGTAGCTCGACACGTCGTGCGCGATCCGGAAGACCTCGCGGCTGGTGTTCTCGACGAAGCTGCCCGAGACCCCCTCGCGCGGGGCGAACGCCACGGCGTGGACCAGGATGTCGAGGTGGCCCCAGGTGCGCTGCAATTGTGCGAAGGCCGCGTCGATCTGCGCGTCGTCGGTCACGTCCAGCGGCACGGTGAGCGTCGAGCCGATGGAGGCGGCGAGAGTCTCGACCCGCTCCTTTATCTTGTCGTTCACGTACGAGAAGGCGAGCTCCGCCCCTTCGCGGTGCATGGCCTGGGCGATGCCCCAGGCTATGGAGCGGTCCGACGCGATACCGACGATGAAGGCGCGCTTACCCGAGAGAAATCCCATGCGAGAGCCCCTGCACAGCAAAACGGCCCGGGTGTCCCGTGGACACCCGGGCCGGCAGTTTAGACCAATCAGCCGCCCGAATCGGCCAGGATCATCAGCTTCTGACCGGCGAGGATGGGCTGGCGAAGATTCATCTCGTTCCAGCTGAGGATCTGGGTCACCCGCACCTGGAAGCGCTGGGCGATCTGCCAGAGCGTGTCGCCCGAGCGCACGGTGTAGATCACCCGGTGGACGCTGCGGGCGACGCCCGCGAGCAGCCGGCGGGCACCGCTCGGCGCGTAGCGCACGGCCGCCATGGCGGGCACGATCCGCAGCCGCTCACCGGGCCGCAGCACCTGGCCTGGCCGCAGCCCATTGACCCGAGCCAGTGCGTGGACGCTGACGTGGTTGCGCACGGCGATCGACCAGAGGCTGTCGCCCGGGCGGACGCTCACCACGCGGAACGAGGGGCGGGCGAAGCGTCCCACCCGGCCATCGGCATACAGGCGCAGCCGCTCACCCGGCTGCAGCACCGTATGGTGCAGCGACAATCCGTTCATCTGCGCCAGACGCCGAACGCTGATGCCGTGGCGCTGGGCAATGGCCCACAGCGTATCGCCTGGGTGCACACGTACCACGCGGAAGCGGAAGTGGCTGCGCCACCGCGAGTGATCGGCCTGGCGGGCGGCCACCAGGACGTTCTGCGGCAGGTGATAGGCGGTCGCCGGCACCTCGATCTGTTCCCCGACGACGAGCCGTCCACCCGGCAGGGTATTCAGCCGGCGCAGCAGGTCGGTGGAGGTGCGGAAGCGGCGCGCGACGGAATAAACCGTATCGCCGTGCCGGACCACGTAGCGATCGACGCCCATGCGCTGATCGGACGTGAGCGCGACCAGGTTCTGCGCGAACACCGGCGCGGAGTCCACCGGCAGCAGCAGGTAGAACGGTCCGGTCGGATCGGTGGCCCAGCGATGGAAGGCGGGGTTGAGCTGGTAGATCTCATCAGAGGAGATGCCCGCCAGCCGCGCGGCGACCTCGAGGTTGATCTGGCCGTTGGTCGGAACCTGCGTGAAGTACGGCTGATCGGGGATCGGGCTGAACGACAGGCCGTAATGCGCCGGGTCCTGCACCAGGCGCGCCATGGCCAGCAGCTGGGGCACGTACAGCTCAGTCTGGCGCGGCAGCAGCAGGTGCCAGAAATCGGTCGGCCGGCCATGGGCCTCGTTATAGCGGATCGCCCGCTGCACGTTGAGCACGCCGCAGTTGTACGCGGCGATGGCGAGCAACCAGTGACCGCCGAGCTGATCGTGCAGCTGCTGCAGGTAATTCAGGGCTGCTTGCGTGGAGGCCACCACGTCGCGGCGGCCGTCGTACCACCAGTCCTGCTTCAGGCCGAACAGCCGTCCGGTGCCCGAGGTGAACTGCCAGATGCCCGCGGCCCGCGCCCAGGAGTAGGCAAACGGCTGGAAGGCGCTCTCGATGACCGGCAGCAGCGCCAGCTCGAGCGGCATGTGCCGCGCCTGCAGCTGCGTCACGATGTAGTAGAGGTACATGTCCGCGCGGCCGAAGGCGCGCTGCAGGAACTGAGGATGATTGGCGTACCAGCGGGCCTCTTCGGCGATGACGGGCTTGTCCGGGTCGGGCAATTGGAAGCCGGCGCGGATGCGGGCAAACAGGTTCGCATACCGCAGCTGCGGCTGCGTGGCCGGCACCGGGGCCGGAGCCGGTGGCGGCGGCGGCGCGGGGGCGGCCGCGGCCGGTGGCGGGGTGGGCTCAGGTTTCGGGGCCACGACGGGTGGGGCGACCATCCGGGTGCCGGCCACCGGGTGGACCGGTCCGCGCGTGGCGCAGGCCGTCAGTGCCAGGACACCCAGGACACCTAGGGCACCGCGTGCCCAGCTCGCTGATATCGCCAATTTCCCCACCCTCTCTGCCGCGTGTTAACTTCGGCCCGCACTGGCCTTTCGGGGAGAGGCCAGCTGGACATTACAATAAGCGCGATCAATCGCGAAATGTACATGCTGATATCACAGGATGGCTAGTCCCCGATGGAACAAACTCACAGTTCGGCGCACTCCGAGGCGGCCCACGCGCTGCGGCGTTGGTGGAGCACGCCTGCGGGACGCGCGCTGATCGCGGCCGAAGCGATGATGGTGGCCGAGGCGCTCGAGGATGTTTTCGGCTGGGAATGCCTGCAAATTGGGGCCTGGGGCGAGGGTCGGCAGTTGTTGGGTGCTTGCCGCACACGCCATCGCGCCGTTCTCGCCCGGCCGTCGCTGTCGCCAGACGCCGACATTTTCGGTCGCATGAGTCAACTGCCGGTGGCAAGCGATGCCATCGACGCGGTGTTGATGCCGCACACGCTGGAGTTTGCCGCCGACCCGTATGCCATCGTGCGCGAGACCGACCGGGTGCTGGTCGGGGAGGGGCACCTCGTGGTGCTCGGCTTTCAGCCCTGGAGCCTCTGGGGCCGCCGGGCACGCTTCAGTCGCAGCGGCTTTCCGCCCGGCCTGCGCCGCGTGCTGTCCGAGCGGCGCGTGCGCGAGTGGCTGGCATTGCTCGGCTCCGAGGTGT
>JAJXWE010000406.1 GCA_021781775.1 Pseudomonadota bacterium
CCTGCCGGTCTGGGCGTTCCGCATCTCCTACGTCGGGGAGCAGGGCTGGGAGCTGTACGTCTCGCCGAGCTACGGTCTGGCGCTCTGGGACATGCTCTATGAGCAGGGTGTGATGCCGGTCGGTATTGAGACGTATGCGAATACGCGGCGCATGGAGAAGAGCCTGCGGTTGCAAAACGCGGATTTGCTCACCGAATACAACCTGTACGAGGCCGGACTGTCGCGCGCGAAGATCAAGCCGGACGACTTTCACGGCAAGGCGGCCTACGTGGCCCAGCGCGAGCGGCCGCGCCAGGCGGCGTACCTGTGCACCCTGAGCATGGTCGAGAACGTCGACCGTCAGGGTGTGGCGCGCTATCCGGTCGGTCAGTGGCCCATCCTGGACCCGCAGTCCGGCGAAGTGCTCATCGACGAGCTGGGCCGGCGCTCCATCACCACCAGCATTGCGTATGGACCGTCGGTCGGGAAAAATCTCGCCCTCGGCTATCTGCCGCAGCGCTACGCGCAGGAGGGACATATGCTGGCGATGGAGTACTTCGGTGAGCGGTATCCGCTGCGCGTCGAGGCCGTGGGCCAGCGTGCACTCTACGATCCGCAGAACGAGCGTCCGAAGTCCTGATCCACAGGTACGGCCGGCCGCATGATGGCCGGCCGTAGCCGCTCTGAAATTTTCCCGTCCTCAATTCGCCTGACAGGCCGGCTCGGCTCTATGCCATCACGCGCCGAGCGCGCCCCTTGGTGCGGATCATATGTTGCGCCGCGCAGGGGCTGCGGTGGCAGCGTCTCGTGAGGCCGTTACCCGCTTAGACCCCAAGTTCTGCGGAGGCGAGTGCCAGGTACTTCGAGACGTAGGCGGCGAAGGATCGCCAGACCTCGATGCGGAAGCGATGCTCCTCGGTACGCCACAGTACGATTTCCGCCTTGGCGAACACTGTGCGTGTGCACATGCCGATCGGGAAGGCGCTCGGGTGCAGATCGAGTGGATTTCCGCTGCTCAGCAGAATCGCGGCGCGTTCCCCGGCAACTTCCAGCGCAATCTGGCGGTGGCTGACGTCGACCAGGGCGTGCGGCATCTCGCTGAGCGCAGCCTCCAGACGCGCCGCCACATCGGCGTGCGCCTCGGCGGGGGCAATTAGCAGTCGCTCATCGGGTCCCAGCCACAACGCCGCGATGCCCTGTTGTGCCGCAGCCCGGCAGGCGCGCTCTATATCGGGCAGTCCAAGGGCGGCCGTCGCCGCATTCAGGGCCTTAGGCTCGCCGCGCAGGGTCCAGCGCGAAGCCGCAGGCAGTGTCCGAACCAGCGCACTGGGGGCGACGGCGGGGCCCTTGCGGGCCGCGGTGAAATTAGCCATGGAGGCGGGCTCCCTGCGGATCGTAGAACACCGGTGAGCTGACCTCTGCCGGTTCGGGCTGCTGGTCTGCGACCACGTACAGCGTCTCGCCCATGCGGGCGCGGCCCCCACGCACCAGCGCTAGGGCGATGGAGCGCCCGAGGGCGGGGCTGAAATACGACGATGTAACGTGACCAATGGGTCGCTGTCGACCGCCGGCAGGCATCGTGGCGAAGATCTGCGCGCCTTCCTCGAGCACGACGTGCGGGGTGTTCGTCAGCAGACCGACCAGCTGCTTGCGGTCGATCGCCTGCATGGACGACCGTTCGAGTGCGCGCTTGCCGACGTAGTCGTGCTTGTTCTTGCCGATCGCCCAGGCAAGTCCGGCATCGTGCGGCGTGACCGTGCCGTCGGTATCCTGGCCAACGATGATGTAACCCTTCTCGGCACGCAGGACGTGCATCGCCTCGGTTCCGTAGGGAGTGATGCCGTGCGCCTGGCCCGCGGCATAGATGGCCTCCCAGATGCTCTGCCCGTAGTCCGCCGGCACGTTGATCTCGAAGCCCAGCTCGCCGGTGAAGCTCACCCGGAACAAGCGCATGGGCACCCCGCCGATGCGTCCGTCGGCGACGCTCATGTGCGGGAGGGCGCTATCCGACAGATCGATGCCCTCGACGAGACTCGCGAGGACGTCGCGCGATTTCGGACCTTGCACGGCGATGACGGCCCATTGCTCGCTGGTCGAGGTCAGCCAGCACTCGAGTTCGCGCCACTCGGTCTGCAGATAATCCTCCATCAGTGACAGCACCGCGGCCGCGCCTCCGGTCGTTGTGGTCACGTGGAACCGGTTGGCTGCGATGCGTGCCACCACTCCGTCGTCCATGATGAATCCATCGTCCCGCAGCAGAATGCCGTAGCGACACCGCCCGATCGGCAGGTTGGACCAGGAGTTGATGTACAGCCGGTTCATGAATTCTGCGGCGTCCTTGCCGACAACCTCGATCTTGCCAAGGGTCGAGGCATCGAACAGGCCGCAGCCATTGCGTACCGTGGCGCACTCGCGTTGAACGGCGGCGTGCATGCTCTCGCCGGTGCGCGCGAAGTAGCGGGTGCGCTTCCACAAGCCGACGTCTTCGAATACCGCCCCATGCCCGACAGCCCAGCCGTGGGTGGGCGTGGTCCGGACGGGATCGAACAGATCGCCGCGCGTGTACGCGGCGAAGCTGCCGAAGGTCACGGGGGTAAAGGGCATACGAAACGTGGTCAGCCCGACCTCGGGGACGGACTTGCCGATCGCGCCGGCCACGATCGCAAGAGCGTTGAGATTGGATGTCTTGCCCTGATCGGTGGCCATTCCGGTCGTCGTGTAGCGCTTGACGTGCTCGATCGACCGAAAGCCTTCGTGTGCGGCGAGCGCCAGATCCTTCGAGGTGACATCGTTCTGCCAGTCCACGAATGCTTTGACCGCGGGCTTGCCGGGCGGCTGGGCGAGCGCGCCGATGATTCCGGTGTATTCACCGGCTTGCGCCTTCGGCAGTGGTCCATCCGGTGGGGCGAGTCCCGCTGCGCGTGCCGCGGCACCGCGACCGTCCGCAACGGCGTCCTGCAGCGAGAAGACTCCGCGGCAGGCGCCGGCACAGAGCGTCTGTTCGGCCGGCTCTACCGGCAGGAAGG
>JAJXWE010000008.1 GCA_021781775.1 Pseudomonadota bacterium
GAACTCGCTGCACCAGGGGCCGTCGGTCATGTACCTCGGCAAGCCCACCATGCCGCCCTCGATGCTCGTGCCGCTGCTGCTGATGTTCCTCGGCTTCACGCTGTTTTTCGCCGCGGTGCTGCTGGTGCGCCTGCGTGGGGAGGTGCTGCTGCGCGAGCGCAGCGCACACTGGGTGCTCGAGGAGGTCGGCGCATGATGCGGTTTCTCGACATGGGCGGGTACTACCCGTGGGTCTGGCCGTCCTTCGCGGTGACACTCGCCGTGATGGGACTGAATATCTACTGGGCGCGGCGGCTGCTCGCGCGCGCGAGACTCACGGCGCTGCGCAGGCTGCAGATGCAGGAGGAAAAATGACACCGACTCGACGACGCCGGCTGCTGCTGGTGCTGGGAATTCTCGCCGGGGTGTCGATCGCCGGCGGGCTTGCGCTCTCGGCGTTCCGCCAGAACGTCACCTTCTATTTCGTGCCGACGCAGGTCGCCGAGGGCAGGGCGCCGGCCGGGGAGTCGTTCCGGCTCGGCGGCATGGTGGCCAAGGGCAGCGTGCACCGTACGCCCGGCAGCATGCAGGTGCGCTTCGAGGTGACGGATTTCAAGCACCAGATCCCGGTCGAGTACACCGGGGTGCTGCCGGATCTGTTCCGTGAGAACTCCGGGGTGATCGTGCACGGCAAGCTGCTGCCCGACGGGGTGTTCCTCGCCAACCAGGTGCTCGCGAAGCACGACCAGAACTACCGTCCGCCCGGGATCCACCAGGCCTGGGGCATCGACCACGGCGACCCGCGCGATCCGGCGCTCGAGGCGCATGCCGCGACCCCGGCGGGGCACAGTGCCATCGAGGCGGCCACGGAGTACGCGAAGTGATTCCCGAACTCGGGCAATTCGCGCTGATTCTCGCGGTGCTGCTGGCGGGCCTGCAGGCCATCTTCGGCATTGCCGGACCTGCGCTCGGGCGCGAGCGCTGGACCGCCGCGGTGATCCCGGCGGTGGCCGGACAGTTCGTCATGGTCGCGACCTCGATGGGCTGCCTGATGGCCGCCTTCATCGGCAGCGACTTCTCGGTTGCCTACGTCGCCGAGAATTCCAACTCCTCGCTGCCGCTGTTCTACCGCATCGCCGGGGTCTGGGGGGCGCACTCCGGCTCGCTGCTGCTGTGGATCTTCCTGCTCGCCTGCTGGACGGTGGCCGTGGCCATCGGCACGCAGCGGCTGCCGCGCCCGTTCGCCGCCCGCGTGCTCGGGGTGCTGGGTACGATCAGCCTCGGCTTCCTACTCTACACGCTGCTTACCTCCAACCCCTTCCTGCGGCTCGATCCGCCCTGGGCGGACGGCCAGGGGCTCAACCCCATCCTGCAGGACCCGGGACTCGCGGTGCACCCGCCCGTGCTCTACACCGGGTACGTCGGGCTGTCCGTGGCGTTCGCGTTCGCCGGCGCGGCGCTGCTCGAGGGGCGGCTCGACCGGGAGTGGGCGCGCTGGACGCGCCCGTGGACCACGACCGCCTGGGCCTTTCTCACCTGCGGCATCGCGCTCGGCAGCTGGTGGGCCTACTACACCCTCGGCTGGGGCGGGTTCTGGTTCTGGGACCCGGTCGAGAACGCCTCGTTCATGCCCTGGCTGATGGGCACGGCGCTGATCCACTCGCTGGCGGTGACCGAGAAGCGTGGGCTGTTCAAGAGCTGGACACTGCTGCTGGCGGTGCTCGGCTTCTCACTCAGCCTGATCGGCACCTTCCTCGTGCGCTCCGGTGTGTTGATCTCGGTGCACTCGTTCGTCGCGAGCCCGGGCCGCGGGGAGTTCATCCTCACCTTCCTCGTCATCATGATCGGCGCGGCGCTCTCGCTCTACGCGTGGCGGGCGCCGAAGATGCAGTCCGAGGCGGGCTTCGAGCTCTCCGCGCGCGAGTCGTTCCTGCTGTTCAACAACATCCTGCTGGTGACGGCCTGCGGGACGATCTTCGCCGGCGAGATGGCCCCGATCATCTCCACCGCACTCGGGCTTGGCAAACTCTCGGTCGGGCCACCGTACTTCAATCCCACCTTCCTCGTCTCGATGCTGCCGCTGCTGGCACTGGTGCCGCTCGGCATGCACGCCCGCTGGAAGCGTGGCGGGCTCGGCGGGCGAGGGCGCACGCTGTTGCTGGCACTCGGTGCCGCGGCGCTCATCGGCTGCGCGGTCGCCTTCGGCGCCTTCACGGGGGCGGGCGTGCTCTCGCCGGTGGGCATGACGCTCGGCGCCTGGATCATTCTCTCCTCGCTCATCGACCCGATCGACCGGCTGCGCCGGCGCATCGCCATTCCGCGCGCGGTGCTCGGCATGACGATCGCGCACATCGGGCTCGGCATATTCGTGTTCTCCATGACCGCCGTGCAGGCGTTCACGGCCGAGCAGGACGTGGCGCTCACCACCGGGATGAGCGCGCGTGATGGCGGCTACACGTTCCAGTTCCAGGGCATCGGGCCGGATCACGGCCCGAACTACGGCGGCATGAAGGCCAAGATGGTCGTCACGCGCGACGGCGCGCCGGTGGCGGTGATGTATCCGGCCAAGCGCACGTACTGGGTGCAGCACATGGTGACGACGCATTCGGCGATCGTCATCCACCGCGGCAGCAACATCCTCGTGGCGCTCGGGCAGGACCTCGGTGATGGGCGTTGGAGCTTCCGCCTGCAGGTTCGCCCGCTGGTGCTGTACATCTGGATCGGGGCGCTGATCATGGCCGCCGGCGGAATGATCGCGATCTCGGACCGGCGTTACCGGCTGGAAGATGCGCGCGAGACGCAGGCCGCCGGGGCGCTTGCGCCCGGAGGCCCGGGCTCATGATCCGCTACTTCATACCGCTCGCGCTGTTTGCCGTGGTGGTGGTGATCTTCGCCTTCGGCATCCACCAGGCGCCACGCAAGGACCTCGTGCCCTCGCCGCTGATCGGCAAGCCTGCGCCGAGCTTCGCGCTGCCGAGCCTCGCCGATGCGAACACGCAGGTCACCTCCGCATCGCTGCGCGGGCACTGGTACCTGTTCAACGTGTGGGGAACGTGGTGTGTCTCCTGCCACATCGAGGAGCCGGAACTGCGCGCCATCGCGCGCACCGGCGTCGTGCCGCTGATCGGACTCGATTGGAAGGACAGCCGCGAGGAGGCGCTCGCGTACCTGCACGCCAAGGGCAATCCCTACCAGGCGATCGCCTTCGACCCGGGCGGACTCGCCGCCATCCAGTGGGGAGTGTACGGGGCGCCCGAGACGTTCATCGTCAATCCCCAAGGCATCATCGTGTACAAGTACATCGGCCCGATTACCCCGCATGCCTGGGTGCATGAGTTCCTGCCGCGCCTGCCGGCCGGTCGCGCGGTGGCCGGCTCATGATGCGTCGCGCCCCGGTCGGCTACGGACTGCTTGCCGCGCTTGCGCTGCTTGCCGCGCCGCTTGCCCACGCCATCGCCCCGACGCGCATGCCCACCCCGGAGCTGCAGGCGCGCTATGAGCGGCTCATTCACAACTTCCGCTGCATGCAGTGTCAGGACGAGTCGCTCGCCAACTCCCCGGTGAGCCTCGCGGCCGACATGCGCCGGCAGATCCGCCAGATGCTCCTCGCCGGCGACAGCGATGCGCAGATCCGGCATTTCTTCGTGTCGCGCTACGGGTACTTCATCCTGTTCAAGCCGCCGTTCGTGCTGAAGACCGCGTGGCTCTGGCTGGCGCCGGGAGTGCTGCTCGTGACCGGCGCGGTGAGTGCCGCCTGGGTGATCCGCCGCCGCGCGGCGCTCGTGACGAACGACGACAACGACGAGGGCGAGGCCCTCGATGAGGGCCTCGAGCGCCCGGGAAAGCAACGCTGATGATCGTCTTCATTCTTGCTGCGACGCTGCTCACGATCCTCGCCGCCGGGCTGGTCGTGGTTCCACTCATCCGGCCGCTGCGCTCCTCGCTCCCGCCGGCGCGCTGGGCCGCGCTGTTCGCGTGCCTGGTGCTCGTCGGTGGCTCGGTGGGGCTGTACCTGAAGTTCAGCAATTGGTCCTGGCAGCGCAACCCGGGCGTGGCCTCGCCCGAGTCACCGATCGTGGCGCTGATCCACCATCTCGCGCGCGATCCGCGTGACCTCGATGCCTGGCTGCGGCTCGGCAAGTCCTATGTCGTGGTGCAGGAGTACCCGCTCGCGGTACGCGCGTTCCAGCACGCCGACCGGCTGTCGGACGGCCGCAGCCCCGCGGCGCTGATCGGGGAGGCCGAGGCGCTGATCCTGATCCGCGATTCCTCGCTCGCGGGGCGCGCCGGGCGGCTGATCGAGCGGGCACTGGTGCTCGATCCGAATTCGCCCAAGGCGCTGTTCTTCGGCGCCGCGGAGGCGATGCGCCGCGGCGACCTCACGCTCGCCCGCGCCCGCTTCGCGCGCCTCCTGGCCATGAATCCTCCACCCGACGTGCGGACGGTCCTAAAACAGGAAATTGCCGCGATCGACGCCAAAATTGGGGCTAAAAGACCGCAAGTTTCGGGAAAATCCTCCAAGCCCACGCGCAGCTGATGGACTGGGTCTGCCCGGGCGGAACCGTTGCAGGAACCCCTGCGGCGGGTTGCGAGTCGTATACTGTGAAGCGGCAGTGCCGCGGCGGGTTGCTCCAAGCCCGCATCTGATCCCCGACCGTAAGGAGAGCACTCATGATTCAACCAGTTCATGAGGGACCACAAGTCCAGAAGGGCACGAGTGGACGCGGATTCGCATCCATGAGTCAGGAGCGTCAACGCCAGATCGCCAGCATGGGCGGTAAGGCGGTGCCCGACACGAAACGCAGTTTCTCGCAAAACCGCAGGCTTGCGGCCGAGGCCGGCCGCAAGGGCGGGCAGAGCGTGCCGGATGCGAAGCGCAGCTTCTCGCAGAACCGTCAGCTCGCCGCCGAGGCCGGCCGCAAGGGCGGGCAGAGCGTGCCGGACGAGAAGCGCAGCTTCTCGCAGAACCGTCAGCTCGCCGCCGAGGCCGGCCGCAAGGGCGGACAGGCGAGTCACACGATCCACCGCGACTGACTCCGCGGGCGGATCGATCCTCGGCGCGCGCCCGCTGCGGCGCGCGCCCAGGGTTGACTGTTCCCGCACGCGACGCCGAGGGGCCCGACGCAGCCGTGCGGGGACCCGCTCCGCGACAAGACCCCGTAATCTTCGAACAGGTCTGCGCGAGTGCAACACCCGCACTCGCCGCGGTGTCGCTCGCGCTGCCCGGCGTGACGTTGACCCGTGGACGAGGAGGGACTATCGTCGCGCCTCGACTGGGGGAGCCCCGCCAAGGGGCTGAGAGGCCGATGGCGCCTGAGGGCGCGGCGCGGCGACCCTTCGAACCTGATCCAGTTCATGCTGGCGTAGGAAAGTTGGTTTCACGTGCTTTCTGGCGGTGGTGTGGCTGGGTCTCCTGCGGTTGATCCGCGTCAGGAGTCACCACGATGAATGCCGTTCCCCAGGTCGTCGCCGACGCGCTGCCCGCCTCGCGCAAGATTCACGTGTCCGGTACGGTGCATACGGACGTGCGCGTGCCGATGCGTGAGATCGCGCTGCATCCCTCGAGCGGCGAGCCGCCGCTCATCGTCTACGACTCCTCGGGCCCCTATACCGATCCCAGCGCGCGCATCGACATCGAGCGCGGCCTGGCGCCGCTGCGCGCCAAGTGGATCGGCGCGCGTGGCGACACCGAGGCCTCGCCGGGGCGCACGCCGCGGCCGGAGGACGATGGCTTCGTCGATGCGGCCCACGCGGCCCGCGCGTTCGCCCACCCGCGCCGTCCGCTGCGCGCCCGCGCGGGACGCGCGGTCACGCAGCTGGCCTACGCCCGCGCCGGAATCATCACCCCGGAGATGGAGTTCATCGCCATCCGCGAGAACCTCGGGCGCGAGCGCGCAGCGGGCGCACCGCGCGACGGCAACGACTGGGGCGCGAGCATTCCCGATCACGTCACCGCGGAGTTCGTGCGCGCCGAGGTTGCCGCCGGGCGCGCCATCATCCCGGCGAACATCAATCACCCGGAACTCGAGCCGATGATCATCGGACGGAACTTCCTGGTGAAGATCAACGCCAACATCGGCAACTCGGCGGTGAGCTCCTCGATGGCCGAGGAGGTCGACAAGCTGGTCTGGGCGATCCGCTGGGGCGCCGACACGGTGATGGACCTCTCGACCGGGCGCAACATCCACACCATCCGCGAGTGGATCCTGCGCAACGCCCCGGTGCCGATCGGCACGGTGCCGATCTACCAGGCGCTCGAGAAGGTCGGCGGCATCGCCGAGGCGCTCACCTGGGAGGTGTTCCGCGACACGCTGATTGAGCAGGCCGAGCAGGGCGTGGACTACTTCACCATCCACGCCGGGGTGCGCCTAGCGTACATCCCGCTCACGGCGCACCGGGTGACCGGCATCGTCTCGCGCGGCGGCTCGATCATGGCCAAGTGGTGCCTGGCGCACCACCGCGAGAGCTTCCTGTACGAGCATTTCGAGGAGATCTGCGAGATCTGCCGCGCCTACGACGTCAGCTTTTCGCTTGGCGATGGACTGCGTCCGGGCTCGATCGCCGACGCCAACGATGCGGCGCAGTTCGCCGAGCTCGAGACCCTCGGGGAGCTCACCCGCATCGCCTGGCAGCGCGACTGCCAGGTGATGATCGAAGGACCGGGTCACGTGCCGATGCACAAGATCAAGGCCAACATGGACAAGCAGCTGGCGCACTGCGGGGAGGCGCCGTTTTACACGCTGGGGCCGCTCACCACCGACATCGCGCCGGGCTACGACCACATCACCTCCGCGATCGGCGCGGCGATGATCGGCTGGTACGGTACGGCGATGCTCTGTTACGTCACCCCCAAGGAGCACCTGGGGCTGCCGGACCGCAACGACGTCAAGACGGGCGTCATCACCTACAAGATCGCCGCCCACGCCGCCGACCTCGCCAAGGGCCATCCGGGCGCCCAGGAGCGCGACAATGCGCTTTCTCGCGCGCGCTTCGATTTCCGTTGGGAGGACCAGTTCAACCTGTCGCTCGATCCGGATACGGCCTGCTCGTTCCACGATGCGACGCTGCCGAAGGAGGCGCACAAGGTGGCGCACTTCTGCTCGATGTGCGGCCCGAAGTTCTGCTCCATGCGCATCTCGCACGAGGTGCGGGCCGAGGCGCGCGAGCAGGGCCTGAAGGAAATGGCCGACAAGTTCCGCGCCGCGGGCGGGGAGCTGTACGTTCCGGCGGATGAGGGGCGCTGAGCCATGCGTGCGACCATTATTGGAGCCGGGGTCGCGGGACTGGCCTGCGCGGTGGAGCTCGCCGAGCGCGGCACCGAGGTCGAAGTGCTCGAGCGCAGCGCCTCGCTCGGTGGCAGTTGCTGCTCGTGGTTTGCCGGCGGCATGCTCGCGCCCTGGTGCGAGCGGGTGAGCGCCCCGCCGCTCATCGTCGCGCTCGCCGATGAGGGCTTCGCCTGGTGGGGCGAGAAATATCCCGGGATGCAGCGGCGCGGCAGCCTCGTGCTCGCGCACGCGCGCGACGCGGGGGAACTGAAGCACTTCGCGCGGCGCACCCAGCAGTACGAGTGGCTCGACGCCGAGGGCATCGCCGCGCTCGAGCCGGATCTGGCCGGGCGCTTCGAGCAGGGGTTGTATTTCAAGGACGAGGCGCACATCGATCCGCGTGCCGCGCTGGGGGCGCTGGCCGCGCGCGTGCAGGCACTCGGCGGCACGATCCATTTTGCCGCCGAGGCGCCACCGGCCCCGGCCGCACGCGGCGAATACCGCATCGACTGTACCGGTCTTGCAGCCCGCGCGGTGCTCACTGACCTGCGCGGGGTCAAGGGCGAGATGCTGCACCTGCAGGCCCCGGACGTCTCGCTCAGCCGCCCGGTGCGGGTACTGCATCCGCGCACGCCGGTCTACGTGGTGCCGCGGGGGGATGGACACTATATGGTGGGCGCGACGATGATCGAGAGCGATGCGCCGAGCCGCATCTCGGCACGCTCGATGCTGGAGCTGCTCGGGGCGGTCTACGCGCTGCATCCGGGCTTCGGCGAGGCGGAGATCCTCGAGATCGGCACCGGCGTGCGCCCGGCTTTCCCCGACAACCTGCCACGCCTGCGGCCCCGGGACGGCACCCTCTACGTCAACGGCCTGTACCGCCACGGCTTCCTCGCCGCCCCGGCGATGGCCCGGCGCGCCGCCGCGTTCGTGCTCGAGGGACGCGAGGCCCCGGAGGTGATGCAATGAACATCCAGGTCAACGGCGAGTGGCGCGAGGTGCGCGCCGCGGACCTCGCCGCCGCGCTCGCCGAGCTCGGCTTCGCCGAGGCGGTGATCGCCACCGCCGTCAACGGGACCTTCGTGCCGGCGCCGAAGCGCAGTGCGGCTGCGCTTGCCGACGGCGACCGGCTCGAGGTGCTCGCCCCGATGCAGGGAGGTTGAATGCTGAGCCTGTACGAGGTGCCGGTGCGCTCACGGCTGCTGCTCGGCACCGCGCGCTTTCCTTCCCCGGCGGTGCTCGCCGAGGCCGTGCAGGCGAGCGGTGCCGAGGTGCTCACCGTGTCGCTCAGACGCGAGTCGGCCGGGGAGCGCGCCGGCCAGGCGTTCTGGTCCATCGTGCGCGAGCTCGGCGCGCGGGTCCTGCCCAACACGGCCGGCTGCCACACGGTCAAGGAGGCGGTGACCACCGCGCACATGGCCCGCGAGGTGTTCGCCACCTCCTGGATAAAACTCGAGGTGATCGGCGAGGAGGACACGCTGCAGCCGGACGTGTTCGGCCTGGTGGAAGCCGCGCGGATCCTCTGCGCCGAGGGCTTCGAGGTGTTTCCCTACACCACCGAGGATCTGATCGTCGCCGAGCGGCTGCTGGCGGCGGGCTGCCGCGTGCTGATGCCGTGGGGCGCACCGATCGGTTCGGGGATGGGGCTGAACAACCTGTTCGGCTTAAAGGCGCTGAGGGCGCACTTTCCCGCGGTGCCGCTGGTGATCGATGCCGGCATCGGCGTCCCCTCGCATGCTGCCCAGGCGCTCGAGCTCGGGTTCGATGCGGTGCTGATCAACACCGCGGTGTCGCAGGCGGTGGACCCGGTGCGCATGGCCGCAGCCTTCGCCCAGGCGGTGAGCGCCGGGCACGAGGCATTCCTCGCCGGTCCGATGGAGCCGCGCGACATGGCGGTGCCATCCACTCCGGTGGTGGGTTCGGCGCTGCTGCGCTGATGCTCCCGCGCGTTTATCCCATCGTCGAGAGCGCCGCGTGGGTCGCGCGGCTGCTGCCATGCGGCGCGCGGCTGATCCAGCTGCGCATCAAGGAGCGGCCCGAGACGCTGCGCGCCGAGATCCGCGCCGCGCGCACTCTGTGCGCCGGCGCCGGCGCGCAGCTCGTCGTCAACGATTACTGGCAGGTCGCGCTCGAGGAGGGCTGTGACTTCGTGCATCTCGGCCAGGGCGACCTCGACACCGCGGACGTGCCGGCACTGCGTCGCGCCGGAGTACGGCTCGGCCTGAGCACGCACGATGAGGCCGAGCTCGAGCGTGCCCTGACGCTCGAGCCCGACTACCTCGCGCTCGGCCCGATCTACCCGACGGTGCTCAAGGCCATGGCGTTCGCCCCGCAGGGGCTCGCGCGCATCGGCCAGTGGAAGCGGCGCATCGGCCTGCGGCCGCTCGTGGCCATCGGCGGCCTGACGCTCGAGCGGCTCCCCGGCGTGTTCGCCGCCGGCGCTGATTGTGCCGCGGTGGTGACCGACATCGTGCGCAATGCCGATCCCGAGGCGCGCATGCGCGCCTGGGCGGCCGCGGGCGCCTCATGAGCGACCGCTATGCGCGCCAGAGCGTGTTGGCTCAGGTCGGTGCGACCGGCCAGGCACGCCTCGCCGCGGCCCGGGTACTCGTCGTCGGCGCCGGCGGACTCGGCTGCGCGCTGTTGCCGTACCTGTGCGCCGCCGGCGTCGGGTATCTGACCGTGCTCGACCCGGACCGGATCGAGGAATCCAACCTGCACCGCCAGCCGCTGTATCGCATGAAGGATCTGGGCGAGCCCAAGGCGCCGGTCGCTGCCGCGAGCCTCGCGGCGCTCAACCCGCAGGTCACGGTCGAGGCGGCCGTCGAGCGCGTGACACCGGCGAACGTGCCGCGCTGGTGCGCGGCGGCCGATGTCGTGATCGACGCGGCCGACAGCCTCGCGCTCACCTACATCCTGAGCGACGAGTGCCGAGGCCAGGGCAAGCCGCTGGTCAGCGCCTCGGTGATTGGACTGGCGGGCTATGCCGGGGTGTTCTGCGGCGGGGCGCCGAGTTACCGCGCGGTGTTTCCCGAGATGCCCGGCGGCGTCGGCTCCTGCGCCGAGACCGGGGTGCTGGGCAGCGCCGTCGGGGTGCTCGGCACGCTGCAGGCGCACCTGACGCTCGCGCAGCTGCTCGGGCTCTCGCCGCCGGTGCTCGGCCGGCTGGTGAGCGTTGACCTGGCCACGCTGCGCTTCGGTGGATTCTCCTTCGCCGCGGCGGACGAGCCCTCGGGGCCGCAGCTGCGCTTCATCGCCGCCACCGAGGTGCGTCCGAACGACGTGGTGATCGATCTGCGCAGTCGCGACGAGGCGCCGGTCTCGCCGTTTGCGCAGGCGCTGCGCTTCTCGGTGGAGGAGCTCCCCGGGCAGGCGTTGCCACCCGGGGCGCGCGTCGTGCTGTGTTGCCGCTCCGGCATCCGCGCGTGGCGGGCCGGGCGCTCGCTGCTCGCGCGTCGCGTGGGCGACGTGGCGCTGCTCGCGCTCGGAGAGTGAACCGATGCCCGGAGCGCGTCCCGCAGTCCTCGTGATCGCCGGCTCCGACAGCAGCGGCGGGGCTGGACTCACGCGCGACGTGCGCAGCCTCGAGGCGATGGGCGCCGAGGCGCTGTGCGCGCTGACCGCGGTGACCGCGCAGACCGACGCACGGGTCCTTGCCATACAGCGTGTGCCGGCCGCGCACGTGCGCGCGCAGATCGAGGCGGCGTTCGCCGCCCGCCGCATCGGCGCTGTGAAGATCGGGATGCTCGTCGATGGCGAGACGCTTGAGGCCGTCGCGGATGCGCTCGACGACGCCCCCGCGGTGCCGGTGGTGCTCGACCCCGTGCTGCGCGCCTCCTCCGGCGGGATGCTTCTCGAGGACGAGCGCTACGAGCGGCTGCGCGCGCGCCTGTTTCCGCTCACCACGCTGCTGACCCCCAATCTCCCGGAGGCCGCCGAGCTCGCGGGTGCCCGTGCCGAGCCCGACCCGGCTCCGGCACGCATCATCGACTGGGCGCGACAGCTGCTCGGGCAGGGTGTCGGCGCAGTGCTCGTGAAAGGCGGGCATGCCTCGGGGACGCAGGCCACCGATGTGCTGGTGCAGCCGGACCGTGAGCCGTTGTGGCTCAGCGCTCCGCGCCTCGCGGCCACCCGGCGCGGCACCGGCTGTGCGCTCGCCTCGGCCATCGCGGCGGGGCTCGCCGCGGGAGAGGATCTGGCGGTGGCCTGCCGCCGCGGCCGGGCGCACGTGCGGGCGCTGTTGGCCGAGGTCGAGGGCGGGATCGCGGTACAGTCGACCGCCACGCTGCCGCAGAAGCCTTGAGCGCCCTCTGCGCACCGGGTCTTGTGTCCCGGCCGGCCCGACCCCACATTGCCCGAGGGCACCGGATTGTTTTGCCCGGCGCCACGTTTCAGGACCCGACGGGGTCTGCCACTGAGATGACCGAGATGATGTCAAAGCGACTGCGATTTCCCCTCGGCGTGCTGCTCGCCCTCGGACTTGGTATCGGGGTGGCTCTGGCCGCCGATCCGACGGCTCACCAGATCTTCCTCGCCACGCAGGCGGGCAATATCGCGCAGGCCCAGCAGATGGTCGCCCAGGTGCTGCGCGATCATCCCAACAGTGCCAAGGCGCACTGGGTCGCCGCCGAAGTCGCCGCGCGTGCCGGCAATGTCGGCACTGCGCGCAGCGAGCTCGCCCGCGCGCAGGCCCTCTCGCCCGGGCTGCTCTTTGCCAAGCCGCGCGCCGTGCGGCAGCTGCGCAGGGAGCTCGGCCTGGCCCCGACGGCGGCGCGGACGCGCCACTCCTCGAACCTCGGCTGGGCGCTGCTGCTCATCGGGGGCGTCATCGTGGTCTGGATGATCGTGCGCCGACGGATGGCGATGGCGGCCTACGGTGCTCCCTACGGCGCACCGCCCGGTATGGCCGGCGGTCCGATCGCACCCATGGGCGTGCCGCCGGGCGGTTACCCGCCGGGCGCTTACCCGACCGGCTATCCCCCGGGCGGCTCGGGCGTCATGGGCGGTCTCGCCTCGGGACTCGCGATCGGCGCGGGCGTGGCGGCCGGGGAAGCGCTGGTCGGTCACATGCTCGGTGGCGGCAGCGGCGGCGGTCTGATTCCGGATGCCAACGCGGCGCCGGCCATCGATCCGCAGGCGAACGCCGATCTCGGCGGCAATGACTTCGGCCTCAACGATGCCAGTTCCTGGGACAGCGGCGGGGGCAGCGGTGACGGCGGCGGCTGGGATAGCGGCGGCGGGGATGGCGGGTGGACTTGAGCGGCCGCACTCCCTAGGGACTGGAGTGCAGCCACCGTCGGGCGAGCGGCCCGACGGTGGTCGCCTGCAACAGGATGCTGAATACCGCGATCAGGTAGGTCGCGGTCACGAACAGGGGCCGCGCGGGCCCTTCGGGCAGCGACAGCGCGAGCGCGATTGACAGCGCTCCGCGCAGACCGGCCCAGGTCATGAGCTTCACGAAGTGCGGCTCGAAGCGCTGCACGCGCCGCAGCAGCAGGGTGGGGACCCCGACACTCACATAGCGGGCGAGCAGCACTAGCGGCAGGGCGATCACCGCCGGCACGAGGTAGGCGCGCACCGTCACGGCGAGCGCCATGAGCTGCAGGCCCACCAGCGCAAACAGCAGCAGGTTCAGCAGGTCATCGGTGAGCTGCCAGAACTGGAACAGCCGCTCGCGGGTCGGCGCAGCGATGCCGGCGCGTCCGGCCCTGCCTACCGCGAGCCCCATGACCACCGCGGCGAGCGGCGCGGATATCGACAGCGCCTCGGCGGCCACATAACCGGCGGTGGCGAGTGCGAGCGTGAGGAGAATCTCGACCTCGGGGCTGTCCACGCTGCGCAGCAGCGCGGCGGTGCCGAAGCCGGCCGCCGCCCCGAAGGCAAGTCCACCGATGAATTGGCGGGCGAACAGTGCCGCCACGTGCGCGAAGTCGATGCGTCCGGTTCCGCCGAGCGCCAGCAGCACGGCGAACAGCACCACGCCCGTGCCATCGTTGAACAGCGCCTCGCCGGTGATCTGTGTCAGCAGCGTGGGCGGTACGCGCGCCTTGCCGAGCAGCCCGAGCACGGCAATGGGGTCGGTCGGGGAAATCAACGCGCCGAACAGCAGGCTTTGCCGCAGCGAGATCGGCAGGCCGAGCAGACGGGTCAAATAGAAGAAACTACCGCCGATCAGCGCGGTCGAGAGCGCCACGCTGGCGGTGGCGAGCAGCAGCACGACCCAGCGCGCATGCCGCAGGGCTACCACATCGACCTACAGGCTGCCGGCGAACAGCAGCAGTCCAAGCAGCCCGTGGAACACCAGCGCCGGGAAGTTGACCCCGTGCACCAGCCGCTCGCCCCAGGCGGCGACCTGCGGCACGAACTCCCCGACGGTCACCGCACCGACCGACAGCAGCAGCGACACCACCGTGATGCCGATCGAGTCGGGCAGGCGGACCAGGTTGTGATTGGCGTAGGCGCTGAGCGCCACTACGGCGATTATCGCCGAGAGCAGCGAGAAGACCGGCATCAGCGCGCGACCTTCGCGGCGGCAGCTGGCAGGTGTGAGGACGACACGCGGGCTCCGGAGCGGCAGGACGCAGGAGCACGAGTATGGCATGTCCGGGTCGTGGCCGGGCCCGTCCCGCCCGGCTCTCAGAGGGCGTTGAAGAGGCTACCCACAAGGTCGCTCGCCAGACCGAAGCCGGCACCCATGCCGAGGCCGGACATGACGTTGCCCATGAATCCTCCGCCGGTGCCCGCGTAGGGCTGCGCC
>JAJXWE010000407.1 GCA_021781775.1 Pseudomonadota bacterium
ATGACCTACACGGTCAAGCGGGGGGATACGCTGTGGGGCATCGCCGCGATGTTCCTGCGCAATCCCTGGGACTGGCCCGAGGTCTGGTACCTCAATCCCCAGATCCACAACCCCCACCTGATCTACCCCGGTGACGTACTGGCGCTCAGTTATGGGCAGGGCGGCAAGCCCTCGATCCGACTCGTGCACGCCAGCCCCCTGCGCATGCAGTCGGGCGGGGAGCCGACGGTGCGGCTCGAGCCGAGCCTGCACAGCACGCCCATCACGGCCGCCATCCCGACCATCCCGTACACGGCCATTGCCGCGTTCCTCGCTCGCCCGGTGGTCCTCAGCGCCGGCCAAGTGAGCCGGGCACCGCACGTGATCGCGTTCCGCAGCAAGCACCAGGTCGCCGGTAACGGCTCGGTCACCTACGTCAGCGATCTCGGCCGCCATCCGCATGCGCGCTACAGCGTGATTCACGTCGGCGAGAAGCTGCGTCAGCCCGGGGACCTCGGTTTCGGACACGTCTACGGTTATCTGGGCACCTACACGGCCACCGCGATCATCACCGCCAACGGACCTCCGGGCACGGCACGGCTGGCCGATGCGGCGCGCGAGACCTTCCCGGGCGACCGGTTGATCACCACGGACGCGCCGATCCCGCTCACGATGGAACCGCGCGCGCCCTCACGGCGCGTGCGCGGCAAGATCCTCTGGGTGGTCGGCGGCACCGGTGGAGCCGACCTGGCCGGACAATACGACATCGTGGTGCTTGATCGCGGCAGCCGCGCCGGGCTTGTCCCCGGGGACGTACTGGCCGTCGATCATCACGGCTCGGTGGTCCACGACACCCACGGGACGTTTGCGTGGCTGTTCCACGCGTTGGGCTCGGGCAGCAGCGCGTTCGCACCGCGCGTGAAACTGCCCGACTACCGTGCCGGCACGCTGCTGGTGTTCAAGACCTACCGCGATCTGTCGTTTGCGCTGGTCGTGGCGGCTTCGCACACCATCGCCGACGGCGACGTCATACAGAACCCCTAGTCGGCTGAGCCGCCCGGCATCGCGGTGCGTCCGGTGAGCGCCGCGAGCACCGGGGCCGTCAGCGGCCGCACGCCGCGCCAAAGACGGAACGACTCTGCGGCCTGCTCGACCAGCATGCCCCATCCGGGCACCGCGTCGCGGCAGCCCAGCTCACGTGCCCAGCGCGTGAGCGGTGTATCGCCGCGGCCGTAAGCCATGTCGTAGCACAGCGTGTCGGCTCCGAACGCCGCCGCCGGCACCGCGGGCAGATCGCCGGTCAGGCTCGCCGAGGTGGCGTTGATGACCAGCTCGAAGCGCTGTCCCCCGAGTTCCTCGAAGCCGCAACCCTCGAGGGCACCGAGACCGGCGAATACCGCCGCGAGTGCCACCGCCCGCTCCGCGGTACGGTTGGCGATCACGATGCGCCGCGGCGCGAGGGCGAGCAGCGGCGCGATCACTCCGCGCGCGGCGCCGCCGGCGCCGATCAGCAGGATGGAGCGATCCCGGACCGGCCAGCCGAGGTTGACTGACAGGTCCTGCACCAGCCCCGCCCCGTCGGTATTGTCGCCGAGCAGCGAGCCATCGCGGCGAACCGCGAGGGTGTTGACCGCTCCGGCCAGGCGCGCCCGTTCCGTCAGCTCATCGGCGAGCGCCAGCGCACGCGTCTTGTGCGGCAAGGTGACGTTCACACCCCGGCCGCCGGCAGTAAAGAACTCCTGCAGGCGCTCGGTGAACCGCTCCGGCGCGACATCCATCAGGCGATAGGTGAGCGACTGCTCGGTCTGCCGCGCAAACAGCGAATGAATGAAAGGCGAGAGGCTGTGAGCGACCGGGTGACCCACCACGGCATACTGATCTGCACTGCCTTTCATGGCTCGATTCTGCCCTCGCCCCGTGCCCCTGTCACGCTCGCGGCGCCGGCGTGAGCGACCGTACCGCGCAGCCGCCGTCCGCCGCGCCGCGCAAGCAACGATACAGCTCGGGCAGCCACTCGCCCATGCGCTCATCGAGTTGGTATGGGGGATTGACGATCAACAGCCCGGAGCCGTTGAGCGCAACGCGCGAGTCACGCGGGTGCAGCCACAATTCCGACACCAGCGCCCCGCGGTCAAGCTCGCGCGCCAAACCTTCGAGCCAGCGATCGGTGTCGCGCGCGTGTTTGATCGGATACCAGATCGCCATGACCCCGGTGGCGAACCGGCGCAGCGCCTCGGCGAGTCCGGCCCTCGCCCGCTCAAAATCCTCCCGAGTGTCCTCGTAGGGCGGATCGATCAAGATCAGCGCGCGGCGCTCGGGAGGCGGCAGCTCGGCGCGCAGGCGAGCAAAGCCGTCGCCGGTCTCGATGCGCACCCGTCCGGCAACCGACACGAGCGCCCGCTGCAGGGCGCGCGCCTCCTCGGCGAGCGCTTCGATGAGCAGGCCGCGGTCCTGGGAGCGCAGCGCGCTTGCAGCGAGCCAGGGCGACCCGGGATACAGATGCATCGAGCCGCCCGCGCGGCGCAATTGCGCGACGCGATCGAGATAATCCCGCAGCTCCGGCGCCGCGCACGCGGCCGCCTCGAGACGGGCGATTCCGGCGCGCGACTCGACCGCCGACTCGCCGAGGTCATACACGCCGCGGCCGGCATGAGTCTCGAGGTAGAGAAAGCCCTTCTCCTTGCGCTGCAGCGCCGCCAGCAGGGCCAGCAGCGTCACGTGCTTGTGCACGTCGGCAAAGTTGCCGGCGTGATGGGCGTGTCGGTACTTCATGTGCGGTCACACTAGCAAACTCGTGCCGCGCCAGCGGGCATACCACGGCCCTCCGGCGGGCGGACCCCCGGCCGCCCGCCCGGCCCGGCAGCGCCCAGCTGCAGGGCAGCAGGTCATATTTACTCATAAAAATCAGCGACTTATGCAAAATCCGGGCGCGGCCGGATTGGACAAGGAATATGAAATGCTGTTAGATGCGCTCGGTTTTGAACCCGTGACCCACGACACCCTCGCGGTCCGATCAGGCC
>JAJXWE010000408.1 GCA_021781775.1 Pseudomonadota bacterium
AAGGGAATGAAGGGCAAGGCGCACAGCGCCTTTATGAGCAAGTGCTTGAAGAAGAAGTGATCCGCGCAGCGGCGGACCGGCGCGAGCGCGTCCGGTCCGTCCGCTTCTCACTGATCGGGAGCAGTGCAGCATCATGGGAATTTTTGGCGGACTCTTGAGCGACGTGCTCGGCGGCGAGGCCGGCGGCATGGTCGAGCATGTCATCTCCGAACACGGCGGGATGAGCGGCCTGGTGCAGCAGTTGCAGCAGGGCGGATTGGCCGACGTGGTTCAGAGCTGGGTCGGCTCGGGCACGAACCTGCCCGCGTCGGCGGATCAGATCAAGCAGGCCCTCGATCCGGGCACCCTGGAAAAGCTGGCGTCCGACCACGGATTGTCCGTGGACAGCCTGTGCCAGCAGCTTGCGACCCATCTGCCGAAGGCGATCAACCACCTGGGCGCGGACGGTGGCGAAGGCTCGGACGACACGGCCGGCTCCAGCTGAGCGAGATGACCGCCCACAGCGGCCCGCGATGCGCTGTCCGGGCCGTGAGGTCGCCGCGGTGCTGTTAGGGCTCGCCGGGCGCGCAACGGCTGGGAATCGCCCGCTCTAGAGTTCGCGCAGTCCGTCCGTCACCGGCATCCGGGCGGCGCGCAGCGCCGGGAACAGCCCGCCGAGCAGACCGATCACCAGGGCCCAGCGCAGACTGCTCGCCAGCAGTCCCGGGGTGACGCGGAACTGGAACACCACTTCGCTGAAGTTCCCCCCGAGCGTCGAGGCGGTGTAGTTGTCGAACAATGCCCAGGCGAGCGCGGCGCCGAGCGCGCCGCCGGCGAGCGCGAGCAGCATCGTCTCGAGCATCACCGAAACGACCACAGGGCCGCCCCGAAAGCCGATCGCCCGCAGCGTCGCGATTTCACGCGTGCGCGCCGAGACGGCCGCGTACATGCTGTTGAGCGCCCCGGCAACCGCGCCGATCGCCATGATGCTCGCCACGATGGTGCCGAGGATCCGGATCAGCTTCGTCAGCCCCCCGGCCTGCCGATCGTAGTAGGCGCGCGTCGTGTGCGCCTCGACCTTCAGACTCGGATTGCCGGCGAGCGCGGCCTTGAAGGCGTCGAACTGCCCGGGCTCGACCAGCCGCACCGTGACCGAGGAGAAGCTGCTGCCGCGGTGGAACGCCGGCCCGAGCACATCCACATCGCCCCACAGCTCCGAGTCGTGAGCATCGCCGGAGTCGAACTCCCCGACCACCTTCCACGGCTGTCCGTTGAGCTCGATGCTCGAGCCGACTCCGGTGGCGGCGAACTCCCGCGCCGCGTCCTTGCCGACGATCAGCTCGCGCAGACCCGGCGTGAATCGCCGGCCGGCGATGATCTTGACGCGCGGGTGCACGGCCCAGACCTCCGCGCCGACACCGCGCACCGCGACGTTGGCATCCAGGCCGTTGCTCTTCTTCAGCGAGGCCGCGACCACCAGCTCCGGCGAGATCAGCGGACGGCCCTGCGCATCGCGACTCACCTGCGGCGGCTCACCGATCAGGGCCGCATCATTCGGCGTCAGCACCGAATTGACCTCGGTCACGGAGCCGGAGCGCAGCACGATGACCGTATCGTTGCTGCCGGTGCCCTGCAGGGTCGACTCGAACCCCCGCCCCATCGCGAGCAGCGACACCAGCACTCCGACCACCCCGGCGATGCCGACCACGACGACCGAGGCCCCCCCGAGCCGCTGCGGCAGCGTCGAGAGACCGGCTCTCGTGATCGAGGCCGTCTGCCGGCCCGTCCGGCTCACCGTGAGCCACACCGCGAGCAGCAGCACCAGTGCGCCGAGCGCCGCCCATGGCAGCATGACGCCGAGTGCGGCGCAGGCGAGCGCCGCGAGGACCGTAGCGAGCCTGCCGAGCGTCTTGCGCATCTGGGTCTCCTCGCTCAGCGTCCGGCGAGCGCATCGGCGATGCGCAGGCGCATGCCACGGCGCGCCGGCAACGCGCCGATGATCAACCCGATGATCAACATCAACACCCCGCCCAGCAGCCAGCTGGACAGGCCGACCGGCAGCATGGGCACCTCCGCCCCGTATTTCGCCTGCACCCCGTTCACCACGCCGCCGGCGATGCCGAGTCCAATGACCCCGCCGATCACCAGCAGCAGCAGCGCTTCCCCGAGCAGCAGCAGCAGTACCGTGCGGTTCGAGAAACCGATCGTCTTGAGGATGGCGAGCTCGCCGGTGCGCTCGCGCACTGCCTGCGCCATGGTATTGCCGGTCAGCAAGATCAGCGTGAAGAACACCGCGCCCATGATCGAGCGCACGATCAAACCGATGTCGGCGAACTGACTGACGAACGAGGCGGCGAAGGCGCTCTCGGTCTGGGTTTTCGTCTCGTGATCGGAGTTGCTGGAAAGCGAATCGATCGCCTGTGCGACGCGACTCGACTCGCCGGGATCGGCGATCTTCTCCACGTACCAGCCCACATCGCCCTTGCCGAACGCGCGCGCCTCGTCGAAATAGCTCCAGCGGAAGAACATTGCGTTCTCCTCGCCGCGCTCGCGCCGGTTTTGCACGTGGTAGATACCCACCAGATCGAACGTCCAGGTGTTCGAGCCACTCTTCTGCGGAAAGATGGTGGCCTTCAGCGGGATCTGCTCGCCCACCTTCCAGTGGAAGCGCCGCGCCAGCGTCGCCCCGACGACCGCCGCGGTGCGCGTCGTGTCGAACGCCTGGCGCGCGGCCGCCGGCAACTTGAACTCCGAATAGACCTTGAAGAAATTCGGGCCCACCGCCTCGTTGGTGAAGAAGTTCTTCGGGTCCTGGTAGACCCCGCCGAACCAGTTGGCGTAGGTCACGGCCGTCACGCCCGGGACGGTCTGGATGTTCTGATAGAGGCTGAGTGGCAGCGGAAACATCATCCCGACCTTGGACAACGTGATCAGCCGGTGCGCACCGGAGACGGTGTGTCCGGCCTGGCTGAACGCCGCGTTGACCGAATCAAGGAGGCCAAACAGCAGGAAGGCCGCG
>JAJXWE010000409.1 GCA_021781775.1 Pseudomonadota bacterium
CGAATTTCGTCCGAAGCTGCGAAGAGAATCGCCCCGCCGCGCAACCGTTTGCCGGACTCCAGGCATTCGATGCCGACCAGCGAGGGCCGCTCCGACGCGATCATTCCCGGCCGGCCCGCCAGTTCCCGGCCAACATAGCTCTTGTCGTTGCGTGCCATTCGGCCGAGGCCGACGTCATTCAGCGTCAGCCGGGTATCCACCTCCAGGCCTGCGATGTGCCCCTTCTCGATGCGCAGCGCCGCCAGCGCCTCGAGCCCGTAGGGCCGCATGCCGATTGCCTCGCCTCGCGCCAGGAGGTACTCCCAGAAGGCCGTACCGAACCCCGCCGGCACGTACAGCTCGAAGGCGAGCTCACCGGAGAAACTCAGTCGAATGATGCGCACCGGCACCCCATCCCACGCGAATTCCAGGGCTCCCATGTGCGCCAGCACCGCATCGGACAGATCGACGCCGGGGAAGCTGCGCTCGAGTGCAGTCCGCGACTTCGGACCCGCGACGGTCATCCCCGCCCACTCGTCGGTCACAGAGTTCACGTGCACTCGCAGCTCCGGCCAGGCGGTCTGCAGCAGGAACTCCAGCCAGGACATCACCTCCGCGGCGCCCGCGGTGGTGGTCGTCATGAAGTAACGCGTGTCGGCGAGACGGGTCGTGGTGCCGTCGTCGAGCAGCATTCCCGCATCGGTCAACATGACGCCGTAGCGGGCCTTGCCCACCGGGACCTTCGCAAACCCGTTCACGTACACGCGGTTGAGAAATTCCGCCGCGTCAGGACCCTGGACGTCGATCTTGCCCAGCGTCGAGACATCGGACAGTCCGACACCGGTACGGACCAGTCGCATCTCCTCGAGGTAGGCGACCTCGACCGTCTCGCCCGCCCAGCGGTAATACCAGGGCCGAAGCCAGGGGCCGGCCTCGATCATCTCCGCCCCGTGCGCCAGATGCCAGGCATGCAGCGGGGAGCGTCTCACTGGACGGAAATGCCGGCCGGTATGGCGGCCAGCCAGCGCCCCGATGCGCACCGGTGCCAGGGGTGGGCGGAACGTCGTGGTACCGGCGGCCTCGAGCCCGACCCCGCGCAGTCCCGCCATGATCGCGAGCGCGTTGACGTTGCTGGTCTTGCCCTGATCGGTGCCCATGCCGAGGGTGGTGTAACGCTTGAGGTGCTCGACCGATTCGTAGCCCTCCTGGTGCGCCAGCTTGAGATCGCGGACCGTCACGTCGTTCTGAAAGTCGACGAACGCCTTCGCCCCGCGGCCGCCCGCCAGCTGCCAGGCCGGCTCGATGCGGTGGTTGCCGCTCGCCCACGCCTCGGTCGACTCCGGCTGCGGCAGCGCCGCCGGCATGGCGCGATCGAAGCCACTGTAGGCGGCCGCCCCAAGGCCCGCCTCGCCGCCCTCCTGCACTGCTGTCTGCAGCGAAAAACAGCCAGAAACGGCGCCGGCACCGAAGTGTCCCGGCGCGTAACCGCCCGGAACAAAGGCTGCGCTGTCCTCGCGGTAGCGGGGCTTGATGTCGCCGTGGGAACTCAGGTGCACCAGCGGCGACCAGCCCCCTGACATGCCGAGCAGATCGCAATCGACCGAACGGACACCGCTGCCGCCGTCAAGTCGCCGCAGCGTCACTGCCCGTACCGCCGAGCGGCCGCGCACATCCGCCACTGCCGTCGCGATGTGCACCTCGACGTTCAGTGCCGCCGCCCTTGCCGCCAGTGCCGGGTGGATGGAACGGCGCACGTCGGCTACCACCACGCCGCCGAGCGATCCGGCGAGATCGAAGGCCGCCGCGTAGGCGCTATCGTTGTTGGTCGCGATCACGGCATGGCGTCCACACGCCACCGCGTAGCGATTGAGGTACGTGCGTACCGCAGAAGCCAGCATGACTCCCGGCCGGTCGTTGTTGGGAAACACCAGCGGCCGCTCGCCCGCCCCCACGGCATGCACCACGGCTCTGGCCCGAACGACGGTCACGACCTGCAGCGCATCGCCCGCCTGGGAATCGGCGCGCGGATCGCGCCGCGTGACCAGCACGACGGAATGAGTATCGTAAATGCCGAGTGCCGTGGTGCGCGTAGCGATCTGCACGCGCTCGAGAGACTGCAGCTCGGCCTCCATGCGCGATCGCCAGTGCTCGGTGCTAGCGGTCGCGGGCTCGCTGAGCACCGATCCGCCGAGCAGATCATCCTGCTCGACCAGCAGCACGCGCGCGCCGCTGCGGCCTGCCGCAAGCGCTGCGCTGAGCCCGGCCGGGCCGGCGCCGATGACCAGCACGTCCACGAACGCGTTACGCGTCTCGTAACGGTCCGTATCCGGCTCATAGGTGGCCGCGCCGAGTCCGGCCGCACGACGGATGAACGGCTCGTAGTGCATCCACGAGCCCCGCGTCGGCCCCATGAATGTCTTGTAGTAGAAGCCGGCCTGCAGGATCGGCGCGAACCAGGCGTTGACCTGCCTCAGGTCGAAACGCACCGACGGCCAGGCGTTCTGGCTCTTCACCGCCAGTCCTTCGCTGAGCGGCACGAGCGTTCCCTGGACGTTCGGCTCGGCGCGGGCACCCTCCCCGAGCGTAAACAGTCCGTTCGGCTCCTCCATCCCGGCGCTCACGAAGCCGCGCGGCCGGTGATATTTGAAGCTCCGGCCGACGACCGTGGCGCCGGCGGCGAGCAGTGCCGAGGCGAGCGTATCGCCCCGAAATCCGGACAAGCGCCTGCCGTCGAGCGAGAACGCCACGGGGGACTGCCGATCGATCCGTCCGCCGGCCGGCAATCGGAACGCACGGCCGCTCATGGGCGCTGCGTCTCGGCCGCCCGCTGCGCATTCCTCGCCAGGCTCACATCGGCCACGGTATTGGTCGCCGTGTCGCGCACGATGAGCAGCCATTGACGACAGCCGTGCACATGCTGCCAGTACTCCCGGTGCGCTCCCTTGGGGTTGTCAAAGAGAAACAGGTAGTCATGCCAGGCCTTCTGCTGCGCAGCGCCGTGCGCCGGTCGGGC
>JAJXWE010000410.1 GCA_021781775.1 Pseudomonadota bacterium
CTGCGTCTGATGATCAACCGGCCCGCCGCGGAGATGCGCTCAGGGCCGGTAGCCGTAGTACTCGCAGAACCATTCCACGAAACGGCGCACGCCCTCCTCGACCGAGGTCTTCGGGCGGTAGCCGATTTCGCGCGCCAGGTCCTCGACATCGGCGCAGGTCTCGGGCACGTCACCGGGCTGCAGCGGCAAGAATCGCTTCTCGGCCTTGCGCCCAAGACACTGCTCGAGCACTTCGATATAGCGCATCAGCTCCACGGACTGATGATTGCCTATGTTGTACAGGCGATACGGAGCACGGCTGGTCGCCGGATCGTGCGTCGCACCGCTCCAGTTCGGATCGGGCGTGGCAACCTGCTCGCAGGCGCGCACCACCCCCTCGGCGATATCATCGACGTAGGTGAAGTCGCGCTTGTGGCGCCCGTTGTTGTAGACGTCTATCGGCTTGCCCTCGAGGATGTTGCGGGCAAAGAGGAACAGCGCCATGTCGGGGCGCCCCCACGGACCGTAGACGGTGAAGAAGCGCAGACCCGTGGTCGGCAGGCCGAACAGTGCCGAGTAGCTGTGCGCCATCGCCTCGTCGGCCTTCTTGGTAGCCGCGTAGATCGACAGCGGATGATCCGCCCCCCGGTGCGGGGAGAACGGCATGTCCGTGTTGGCGCCGTACACCGAGCTCGTCGAGGCGTACACCAGGTGCTCCACTGCATTGTGCCGGCACCCCTCGAGCACGGTGAGCGTGCCGGTGACGTTGCTGCGCACGTAGCTGTGCGGATCCTTCAGCGAGTGCCGCACGCCGGCCTGCGCAGCGAGGTGGATCACCCGCGCGAAGCGCTCCGTGGCGAACAGCTGCGCCATCGCAGGCTCATCGGCGATGTCCAGGCGGATGAAGCGAAAACCGCTCGCGCGGCGCAGCAGCTCCAGGCGCGCTTCCTTCAGCGACACGTCGTAGTAGTCGTTGAGATTGTCGACGCCGACCACCTCGTGGCCGCGCTCGAGCAGCTTTCGAGTGGTGTGAAAACCGATGAAACCGGCCGCGCCGGTGAGCAGAATTTTCATTGTTCCTCGATGGTCCCGGCGGCTTCGCGCGCCACCCGTTGCGCCAGATCCGCGCATTCTACGCGGCAGGACGCTCCGTGACGCGCACTGTGTCGCACCGCGTGCGAGCGGTGCTCACGGGCGCTCCGCGCCGAGCCGCGAGCCGAGCGGCGCGGCGGCGGAACCGGTGCGCGTCTTGCCGCTGATGATGATGACGACACTGGCGATCACCAGCACCGTGCCAAGCAGGGTGCGCGCATCGAGCCGCTCCCCGCCGAGCACATACCCGATGATCACGGCGACCAGCGGATTGACGTAGGCGTAGGTGCCGACCTTGGTCGGGGATTCGTGCTGAATCAGCCAAGTGTACGCCCCGAAGGCGAGCAGCGAGCCGGGGCCGATCAGATACGCCAGCGCCACCCACGCCCCGAGCGACACGGCCGCCGGGTCGAACCCCCGCTCCTGCCCGAAGATGACGCTCGCCACCGCCAGCAGCACACCGCCGGCGAGCATCTGCGTCCCGGCACTCATGACCTTGGACTGGGGCAACGGCAGCAGCCGCATCAGGATCGAGGCGGCCGACCAGCTGACCGCCGCGAGCACCAGGGCCATCGCCGCAAGCCAGTACACCGGTGCGCCGGAGAGCCCGAGCGAAGGGTCGACCAGCACCACTACGCCACCGAGGCCGACGAGCAGCGCGGTGGCCAGCCGCGGCGTCAGCCGCTGCGTGCGCAGCCAGATGATTTCCGCAACAGCGGTGAAGGCGGGGATGGTCGCGAGCATCACCGCCGCCATGCCCGAGGCGATGCGCCTCTCGGCGCTGAACAGCAGCCCGTAATCCATCACGAAGATCAGAAAGGCGAGCAGCACGATCGAGCCCCACTGCCGTCGGCTCGGCAGGCGCTGCCCGCGGGCAAGGCCCCAGGCACACATCAGCGCCCCGGCGATGGTGAAGCGGATCGCCGCCATCAGCAGCGGCTCCATTTCGCGCACGCCGACACGGATCGCGAAGTAGGTCGAGCCCCATACCAGGTAGAGGGTCGCAAAGGCGGCCAGAGTCTTGAGCTTGTGGGGCACGGCGCGCTCCGGAAGGGGCGATGGCGGGCGGCGGGGAACCGGTCCGATCATACCCGGGGACAGACCCTGCCGCCCGCGCGGCGCACTGCGGCAGCTGCGGACCGGCCCGTTGCGACCGAACCTCGCGACCGTCCGCGGCGTGCACCCCGTCACACTTCAGCGCGCCCGAGACGGAGATTTCGCAGTTTGTGCCGACAACCTGAGGTATTGCCGAGATTTTCGTTCAATCGCACGGTCTGATGCGCGCCATGGCTATCTGGCTGATCACACCTCTGTTGCTCGCGGCCGCCGGCCTCGTCACGTTGCCGGCGCTGCGCCGGGCACTGGGCTGGGGAGGGTCCGTCGCAGGGCGGACGCCCGAACACTCAGGCACGGACTCCGCCGCGCCGGCGAGCCCTGCGGAAGTGCCCTCTGCGCCGTCGTCCGCCGCTGCGCGGCAGGAAGCACCGTCGGAGCCGAAGGAGCCTGCGGCGCTCGAGCCGGCCGAGATCCTGCTGCGGCTGCGCGCGCGGCAGCTCGGGCTGAATACCCCCGCCCCAGCCGACACCGGGCACGACCCGCAGCTCGCCAAGGCCCTCGCGACGCTTGCAGACCGGGCGATCGAGCAGCGCCACTTTCCGCGTCGCCCCAACCTGCTGCCGCAGCTGGTGCACGCCGTCAACGACGAGACGGTCGCACGACGCCAGCTCGTGGCCATCATCGCGCGTGACCCGGCCCTGGTCGACAGCCTGCTGCGCATGGCCAACAGCTCCTTCTACCGCATCAGTCCGCAGCCGGTGGAGTCGATCGAGCGGGCTGTGGCGATTCTCGGCAGCGACGGCCTGCGCTCGGTGATCGCCACCGCGCTGATGCAGCCGATTTTCAATTCGGCCACGGCCA
>JAJXWE010000411.1 GCA_021781775.1 Pseudomonadota bacterium
CAGGGATGTCTACTGTGACTACAATACCCGGGTCAGGAAGGGACAGCTGTGCGCAAAGATTGACGCTCGGCCATACCAGACCGCCCTGGAACAGGCCGAGGGTGCGCTCACTCGTGACAGTGCACATCTCGCCGGCGCCCGAGCGGATCTCGCCCGATATTCGGCACTGGTCACGAAGCACCTCGTTGCCCAAATCACGTTTAACGATCAGGAGGCGCTGGTGCACCAGCTCGAGGGCTCGGTGCAACTCGACCGCGCGCTGGTATCGACCGCTAAGGTGAATCTCGGCTACACGAACATTGTCTCTCCGGTCGATGGCACGGTGGTCGCGCGGAACATCACAGTCGGACAGACCGTTGCTGCGAGTTTTCAGACGCCGACGCTCTTTTTAATTGCAACAGACCTGACACGGATGCAGGTCGACACGAATGTCAGTGAAAGCGACATCGGTACCATCAAGGATGGTGACCCAGGCGACTTCACGGTCGAGGCCTTCCCCGGCCAAGTTTTTCGGGGAAGCATCGTGCAGGTGCGCCAGGCGCCTCAGGTGATTCAAAACGTGGTCACCTATGACGCCGTGCTGGGCGTTTCGAATCCAGAGTTCCTTCTGAAGCCCGGGATGACGGCGACGGTGAACATCGTCACGGCGCAACGCAGCGATGTAGTGCGGATTCCAGACCAGGCGCTTCGGTTCTCGCCCGGCGGGCTCGCGGAGCCGACGCCTGGTGAAGCCGGGCGGGGCCAGGCGCCGACGCAGGCGCTTGCCGCTACGGTGCCTCCTGGTGGGCGGGCTGCCCGTGTGTGGATATTGCGGAGCACGGGACCAGTGGCAGTTCCGATCCACGTAGGACTGGATGACGGACGCTACAGCGAACTCGTCAGCGGGGATCTGCGGGCGGGTCAGGCCGTGATAGTCGGGCAGCAGGTGACCAGCGCGGCGGCAACGCAGACCCGACCGTTCCGCCTCGGACACCTGTAGTGCGGCACGCGCGGGCGACGATGCCATGGCTTCCCCCGTCATCGAATTACGGCGCATCACAAGACTCTATCGGGTCGGCGGGTCAGAGCTGCATGCACTCGATAGCGTCAGTCTGACGGTCGAGCGAGGGGAGTTTCTCGCGATCATGGGGGCGTCGGGCTCGGGCAAGTCGACGCTGATGAACATCTGCGGGGGTCTCGACCGGCCGACGAGCGGGCAGTACCTGTTCGACGCGGTCGACGTGGCGCAATTGAGCGAGCCGTCGCTTGCCCGGTTGCGCAGCGAGCGGATCGGCTTCGTCTTCCAGAGTTTCAATCTGCTGGCGCGCACGAGTGCGCTGGAAAATGTGGCGCTGCCTTTGTTCTACGTCACCAGCGGCCCACTGGGTCGGCGCGAGCGGCTGGCGAGAGCGCGCGCGGCGCTGGCGGTGCTCGGCCTAAAGGAGCGGGAGCAGAGCACGCCGAGCCAGCTATCTGGCGGTCAGCAGCAGCGGGTTGCCATCGCGCGCGCGCTCATCAATCACCCGCAGGTGCTGCTGGCCGACGAACCGACCGGAAACCTCGATACGCGTACGTCGCATGAAATCATGCAGACCCTGCAGCAGCTCAATCACGAGCAGGGTGTCACGGTGATTGTCGTGACGCATGAGCGGGACATCGCCGATTACGCCGGGCGTGTCATAACGATGCGTGATGGCGGGATCGTCTCGGACGAGCTCAATAGCGCTCCCGTAGAGAGCCCACAGACGCAGCGGGACACGCAAAGTCCCACGCAGGGCGCGTTGGAAAGTGTCCGGCATCCCGCCGGGGCGCATGCGGACCGAGCGGCGCCGCTGCCCAAAGGGACCGCGGCAGCATCGCTGAGCTTTGCGCGGATGATTCTCTCGAGCGCTGCTCAGGCGGTCGGGCGAAATGCACTCCGGTCCATGCTCACGATGCTGGGGGTATTCATCGGTGTCGCGGCGCTCATTGCCATGGTTGCCGTTGGCGAGGGGGCCAATCAGGCGGTGGCCAAGCAAATTCAGAGTTTGGGAACCAATATGCTGGTTGTCGTTCCGGGGGCAACGACAGCTGGTGGCGTGCGTGCCGGCTTCGGTAGTGCATCGACACTGACGACCGGGGACGCCGAGGCGGTGCGCCGGGACGATCCGGCCGTCGCCGATGTCGGATACATGATCCGGCAGCTCGCCCAGGTGCAGTACGCCAACCAGAACTGGACGACGAACGTCCAGGGCGTCACGCCCGACTATCTGCGCATTACCAATTGGCACATCGCCGCCGGTCGGGCGCTCGAGGAGTCCGACGAGACTGACGGCGCCCTCGTGGCCGTCATCGGGGAGACCGTTTACCGCCAGCTGTTTGCACCTTATGAGAATCCGATCGGAGCTCGGATCCAGGTGAAGGGTCAAAACATGGTCGTCATCGGGTTACTGGCCGCCAAGGGACAGACCGCGTTCGGACAGGATCAGGATGACGTGGTGATGATTCCGTTCAGTACCGCGCAGGACAAAGTGCTGGGTGTAGCCGCAACGAGTGCCGCACAGAGTATCGCGACCACCACGATCGGCAATGCGACGATGAACGTCGCAACGTCGGCGGCAGCGTTTCCGCCGCCGCCAAACCCGTACGGCATTGCGCCGCGCATCACCGGCTACGTCAATTCGATCTACGTACAGGCGGTCAGCCAGGGTCTCGTCGCTGAGGCCCTGCGGCAGGTGACCGATACGTTGATGCGTCGTCATCACATCGCTGCCGGTGATACCGCAGACTTCGCCGTTCGTAACCTGAGCCAGATCGCACAGACCGCACAGGGGTCCTCGCGCATCATGGCGTTGCTGCTCGCCGTCGTGGCCTCCATTTCGCTGTTGGTCGGTGGGATCGGAATCATGAACATTCTGCTCGTGTCCGTCACCGAACGAACGCGCGAGATTGGACTTCGGATGGCGATCGGGGCGCGTCGATTGCACGTCCTGCTGCAATTCCTGGCGGAGGCTATCTTTCTCAGCGTC
>JAJXWE010000412.1 GCA_021781775.1 Pseudomonadota bacterium
GGCGCACGTCAGCCGCATCGAGCAACTCGGCATCCACGCCGTGCAGACGCATCGCATTACCGCGGCGCACGTATGCATCGCGCTGCGCGTCGGAGTGGAACAGATTGAGCACGCCGCGCTGGCTGACCATCGCGTTGTAGTTCAGGTCCTGCTCGAGTCCCTCCCACAGCTGCATCGAGAACTCGTAAAACGGCAGGTTGCCCGGGAGCAGATAGTTCGAGCGAATGATCGTCGTGTTGCGTCCGGCGTTACCCAGCCCGATCGGACCCTTCTCGAGCACCGCCACCTCGCGCATGCCGTGCACTTTCGCCAGGTAGTACGCGGTGGCGAGCCCGTGCCCCCCGCCGCCGACGATCACCGTCTCGTAGCTGCGCTTCGGGTCTGCATCGCGCCAGGCGACCGGCCAGCCGCGATGGCCCGAGAGGCTCTGACGCAGGAGTGTGAACAGCGAATAGCGCACGGTCCGCTCGGTCCTTACAGGGGCGACATGCGATCGATCATCCGGATCGTACGACTGGCGGCGCCAGAAGTCGGCCGCTCTCCGGGCGGCAGCTGGCCGACCTTTGCGATGCGGATCGTAATCAGCGCATTCGGATACAGCACGACCTCGTTCTCCCCCCAGCCGCGCATAGTGGGCAGGAAGTACTGCCGGCCACTCACCGCACCCACGTAGGGCACGAAGTGAAACCCCATCTTGTACAGGCTGCCGCTTTTCGGGTCGTGCTCGGCGCTTGCGGGCGCCCCGAGCGAGGCATCCCCGCTCTGCACCAACGCGTCCTTGGCGTTCAACAGGTCTTCCGTCAGACCGCGATGCAGAATCTGGCGCGAGCCGGCCGCGCCGCAGTTCTGGAACAGCAGCGCGATCTTGGCCAGATCGTCGAGCAGCGGATAGTACCCGGAATGGAACCATGCGACCCCACGTCGGCCCTCCGGCTCGCGCGTGCGCACGATGGGCGCCTGGAAGATCCCGATCGGCTTGAACACCTCGCTGACCAGCATGTCCCACGCATCGGCCGTCGGTCCGCGCACGCTCTTCAGGAACCGGTCGATCGCGGCCCCGAGCAGGTAGAAGTCCTGGTCGCGATAGCGCATCACGGTGCCGGGCTCCCACGGATAGGCGCGCCCGGTCGCGGCGATGTGCTGCAGTTTCGCCTCGTGGGTCGGCGCGGCCATCCACTCGTCGTAGCCGCCCTCCAGATACCCATCCATCGGATCGTTCGGATGCGTCTGCCAGCTGCCCGCGCCGCCGAAGCCGCTCGCCATGTTGGCCGCATCGATGAAGCGCACGCGCCGATACTTCGGATCGAGCCCCTCGAGGTAATCGCCGATCTTCAGTGCGAGGACGTACGGACCGTAGACCTGCGCGAGCCGCAGCAGCGCGAGCGGTACGCCCACGGCCTTGAGGATGGAGCGCACGCCGAAGCGCATCTCGAGCGGATAGGGGAAATTGCCGTGCGGCGTCCGCGCCTCGTGGTGGTAGAGCACCCCGTCGCGGATCAGCCCGGTCTGGACCCGCCACTGCTCGCGCACCGGCGCGCCGAATTCATTGAGGCGCCCGCGCTGGAACTCCTTGGCGAGCTCACTCAGCGGTCTGCTCGGCAAGCGCCGCGCCCGCTCCGCAAGCGCCTGGCGGCGCTGCGCCTCTGGGCCGCCCGCCTTCGGCTCGCTCCAGCGCGCCTCGGTGCTGCCCCACGCCACGAAATGCTGCTTGAGCAGATATGGCGCGGTCTGCTGCACAAACTGGAACTGCAGCGCGCTGAGCGAACGTTCCTTGTACTTGAACCGGGCGAGACCCTGGTGCGCATGGGTATCGCGGGTGCTGACAAGTGCCAACGGAAAAGCAGCGTTCGCCCACTCCTCGCCGGGCTCGCGCCAGACACGTCCGAATTGTGGAATGACGCACCAGAAGCTCCCCGCGCGAGCGGGACTCGCCTCGCGCACCATCTGTCCGCGCTGCAGCGGCACGAGGATCCCCTCGGCCGTGGTGAACTCCAGCGTCACGCCGGGAAACAGACCGGCATCACCGCACTCGGCGGGCAGCGTGTGCTCGAAGGGCGGATCAATCCGCATGCGCGCCGGCAAGAGGTGCAGCGTGCCAGAGAATTCCGGTGCCGCTTCGGCCGAGGCCGACGGCCAGAACGCCTCGTTGGGCAGGGGGGCGTCCAAGAGTCCCGTGTCCGTCATCGCAGCGCTCTCAATCGAGTCGAAAATCCGCGGTTGACTCACCCGGCCGGCGATATCCACCGCGCTGTGCGCAGGCATCGCTCGCGACGCTTGCGAACGGATACAGATTCGTTCGCGGGATCAGTCGGCACGTGTGCCGGTCTCCGTTTGAGCTTAGCACCGTTGCGAGTGACTCGGCGTGGCAAGAGGCAACCATCCCTGCCGCGCGCGCCACTGCGGTTGCAGGTGGGCGAACCGATCCAGCCTCAAGGTGGACAGATCGGCGAACTGACAGGCGCCCTCGACCACCAGATCACGAATCGCCCGTCCGCTGGCCGGCGACAGTCCGAACCCCACGCTCGAGAGCGTCGCGATCGTCACGTTCTCGAGCGCGGTGAGCCGATCGATCACCGGCCGCCCGTCCGGGGTGTTCTCGATGAAACCCGCCCAGCTGCGGATGACGCGCGCGTGTGCCGCCTTCGGAAACAACTGGCACAGGCGCCGCGCGATGCTCGTCTGCAGGACTGTCGAGTGTGGCCGGGTCAGCTGCGCATCCGCCTCCTCCACCCATTCGTGGGGGCCACCACCGTAGGCGAGATTACCGCGCAGGGTCTGTCTGCCGTAAAGGCCGTTGCCGTCGACGCCGCCGATCGGCATCGGCGCGAGCGGCTCGGTCACGATCATCTCGGCCCGGGCGCTGGCCAGCGGCACACTGACCCCGAGCATCGCTGCGAGCCGGCCGGTGGCCGTGCCTGCGGCAATCACCAGTTGATCGCACGCGAAGCTGCCGGCGCCCGTCGTTACCCCGCGCACCCTGCCTC
>JAJXWE010000413.1 GCA_021781775.1 Pseudomonadota bacterium
CGGCTGTCGATGTTGGCGACCGCCACGAAATACGGCAGGAGGGTGCCGTCCGCGCGCTCGACCGGGAAGTAGCGCTGGTGATCCTCCAGGGTCGAGATCAACACCTCGCGGGGCAGCTCGAGGAAGCGTGGCTCGAAGTGCCCCGCGAGCGGTACCGGCCACTCCACCAGCGCGGTCACCTCGTCGAGCAGCGCCTCACGCACCAGTGCCCGACCGCCGAGCGCGCTCGCTGCGGCGATCACGCCCGAATGAATCCGCTCGCGGCGCAGGGCAAAGTTCGCCACGACGTGACCGCGCTCGGCGAGCACCCGTTCATAGGCCCCCGGTCGAGCGAGGCGCAGCGGCCGCGGCGCGTGAAAGCGGTGTCCCCAGGTCACGGCGCCCGCGGCCGTCTCCAGCAGCGTCGCCGGCACCACCGTCGAGCCCAGCAGCAGCACGAGCCAATGCACCGGACGGACGAATTGCGCCTCGCTCGCGCCCCAGCGCATGCGGCGCGGAACCGGCAGCGCGTCGAGCGCCTGTTGCACGATGCCGGGCAGCAGCTCTGCGGTCGGCGCGCCGGCCTTGACGCCGGTGTAGTAGAGAAACGTCCCTTTCGCCTCGGTGCGCCGCTCGAGCGCCTCGATGGCGACCGCGCAGCTCGCGGCAAACGCCTGCGCGGCCCGCGTGGGCGCGCCACCGACATCGAACGCAGCGCTGACCGGCGGGCCGCGTCGCTCGACGCGCTGATCGGGCTGGCGCAGGGCCAGGCGCTTGACCCGTACCGCAAGCCGCCTCGGTGTGGCGAAGGACTCGAGCGCACCGTGCGTCAGCGCCGCTCTGTCGAGGCCGGCCTCGATGCCGGTGGCGAAGGCCCGCTCGAGCACACGTAGCGCAGTCGGCGGCAGCTCCTCGGTGCCGATCTCAACCAGAAAATCCTGCTTCTCCATGCTCAGGCTCCCGCCGCCGCGTGCAGCATGGGAAATCCCAGCGCCTGTCGACTCTCGAAGTACGAGCGTGCCACCGCGCTCGCGAGCGTGCGCACGCGCAGGATGTAGCGCTGGCGCTCCGTGACCGAGATGGCCCCGCGCGCATCGAGCAGGTTGAACGTGTGCGATGCCTTGAGCACCTGCTCGTACGCCGGCAACGGCAGACCGTCGGCGAGCAGGGCCCGGCAGGACTGCTCGTGATCCTCGAAGTGGCGCAGCAGTGCCGGCACGTCGGCGGCCTCGAAGTTGTAGCGCGACTGCTCCACCTCGTTCTGGTGGAAAACATCGCCGTAGCTCACGCGGCCGCGCGGACCGTCGGTCCAGAGGATGTCGTACAGGCTCTCGACGCCCTGCAGGTACATCGCGAGGCGCTCCAGTCCATAGGTGATCTCGCCGCTGACCGGCCGGCAGTCCAGGCCCCCGACCTGTTGGAAATAGGTGAACTGGGTGATCTCCATCCCGTTCAGCCAGACCTCCCAGCCCAGTCCCCAGGCGCCGAGGCTCGGTGACTCCCAGTTGTCCTCGACGAAACGTACGTCATGCACCAGCGGATCGAGACCGAGCGCGCGCAGGCTGCCCAGGTACTGCTCGATCAGGTCCGGCGGCGAGGGCTTGATGAGGACCTGGAACTGGTAATAGTGCTGCAGCCTGAACGGATTCTCGCCGTAGCGACCGTCGGTCGGCCGGCGGGACGGCTGTGCGTAGGCGGCGCTCCAGGGCTCCGGGCCGATCGAGCGCAGGAAGGTGGCGGTATGGAATGTTCCGGCGCCCACTTCCATGTCGTAGGGCTGCAGCACGATGCAGCCGCGCTCGGACCAGTAGCGCTGCAGCGCGAAGATCAGATCCTGGAACGTGCGGGGCGGGGCCGGGATTTTCATGACTGCGCCGATCGAGCAAAACGGCCGCCGAGTATAACCAAGCCGCAACCGCCCAGAGCGCCGCACCAAAATCAGGCAACATGGATCCGCGAGTTCCGCGGTCCCACATTGGATGGGCCTCTATATGCACCATATTAGTGCTATTATGAGTTGATATGCACTAAAATAGTGCACGCTGACGGGCATTGGATATACAAGGCATTGATTTTAAAGGGATGGCGATTTGGCACGCGGGATGCACTATCGAAGTGCTCCGCCACGCGGCATTCGAGCGGATTCACGTCGAGCAACCGGCAGGCCCCGCGGGATCCACCCGACCCGGCGGCAGTGCGGGCTGTCCCGATGCGGCGGGCGCAACCGTTTTCCTCCGGAGGCGATATGACACCGAGCGATGTACTGAAGCTGATCCAGGATAAAGACGTCAAGTTCGCGGACCTCAGGTTCACCGATACCCGAGGCAAGGAGCAACACGTCACCATTCCGGCGCGACTGGTCGATGAGGACCTGTTCCGCGACGGCAAGATGTTCGACGGCTCCTCGATCGCCGGTTGGAAGGGGATCAACGAGTCGGACATGATCCTGATGCCGGAGTCGAAGACGGCGGTGATCGATCCGTTTTTCGAGGAAACCACCGTCAACCTGCGCTGCGACGTCGTCGAGCCGGCGACCATGCAGGGCTACGAGCGCGATCCACGCTCGCTCGCCAAGCGGGCCGAGGCGTACCTGAAGTCCACCGGCATCGCGGACGGCGCGCTGTTCGGACCCGAGAACGAATTCTTTATCTTCGACAGCGTGCGCTTCGGCAACGAGATGCGCGGCAGCTTCTACGCCATCGACTCCGTCCAGGGCGCCTGGAGCTCCGGCACCGAATTCGCCGAAGGCAACACCGGGCACCGTCCGGGCGTGAAGGGCGGCTACTTCCCGGTGCCGCCAGTCGATGCCTTCCAGGACATCCGCTCGGCCATGTGCCTCGCCTGCGAGGAGCTCGGGCTGAAGGTGGAGGTGCACCACCACGAGGTCGCCACCGGCGGCCAGGGCGAGATCGGCATCGGCGCCGGCACGCTGGTGCAGAAGGGCGACCAGGTGCAGCTGCTGAAATACGCGGTGCTCAACGTCGCGCAGCGCTACGGCAAGACC
>JAJXWE010000414.1 GCA_021781775.1 Pseudomonadota bacterium
GCGTCGGTCTCGCAGGATCCCGGCTCCGCCTCGCACGGCGGGGATCTCGGCTGGGCGAGCCCGACGGACTACACGCCACGATTCGCGGCGGCAGTGCAGAAACTCAAGATCGGCCAGATCAGCCAGCCCTTCCAGACCCGCTACGGCTGGCACATCGCCGAGCTCCTCGGCCGCCGTCAGTTCGACGAGACGAAGCAGATGAAGCGGTTGCATGCGATGGAAGCGATCCGCGCCAGCCGCGCGGACGAGGACACCGAGCTGTGGCTGCAGCGGCTCAGGGACGAGGCCTACGTCAAGATCCTGAGCGACTGAGCACCGCCCGCGCCCATGTTGCCGCGGATCGTGCTCACATCGGGCGAGCCGGCGGGCATCGGACCGGAACTCTGTACGGCCATCGCCGCACGCCGGTTGGCGTGCGAACTGGTCTGTCTGGCGGACCGTGATCTGCTCGCCGCGCGCGCGGGTGCATTCGGGATGCCGATGCGCCTGCGCGAGTACCGGCCGGGCGATGCCTGCCCACACGAGCCCGGCTGCCTGACCGTCGAGCATCATGCCCTTGCGGTCCGGAGCGATCCCGGCCGCCTCGACGTGCGCAATGCCCGCTACGTAACCAGCCTGCTCGAGCGGGCCTGCGCGGGCGCTCTGTCCGGTGAGTTCGCGGCCATCGTGACCGCACCGGTTCACAAGGGCGTCATCAACGACGCCGGCACGCCGTTCACCGGCCACACCGAGTTCTTCGCCGAGCGCACCGGCGCGGTGCCGGTGATGATGCTCGCCACCGGCTCGCTGCGCGTCGCACTCGCGACCACGCACCTGCCGCTCGCCCGCGTGAGCGCTGCGATCACCCAGGAGTCGCTCGGTCGGACACTCACTATTCTCGATCGGGACCTGAAGCGCTGGTGGGGCATGGCTCGACCCCGCATCGCCGTCTGCGGCCTCAATCCCCACGCCGGAGAGGGTGGCCACCTCGGCGAGGAGGAGATCCGGGTGATCACTCCGGCACTCGAGACGCTGCGCGCGCAGGGCATCGATGCGGCCGGACCGCTGCCAGCGGACACCGTGTTCGTGCCGCGCGTGCTGGCCCGCTACGACGCGGTGCTCGCGATGTATCACGATCAGGGACTGCCGGTCGTCAAGCACGCCGGATTCGACAGCGCGGTGAACGTGACGCTCGGGCTGCCCATCCTGCGCACCTCGGTGGACCATGGCACCGCGCTGGAGCTCGCCGGCACGGGCCGGGCCGAACCCGGCAGCCTGGTGGCTGCCCTGGAACTGGCGATCACGCTCGCCGGACGGCGCGCTTGAGCCGTCCGACGCACGGGCACGCCGGGGCGCACGCGGCGGACCTGCCGCGCGCGCGCAAGCGTTTCGGTCAGCACTTCCTGCATGACCCGTCGGTGTTGGAGCGCATCGTCGCGGCGGTGGCACCGCAATCCGGCGATGCCCTGGTCGAGATCGGGCCGGGCCGCGGGGCGCTCACGGAGCGGCTGCTCGCCGCGCCGTTCGGAACACTCGATGCGGTGGAGATCGACCGTGACCTGGCGGCGCAGCTGCGCGCGCGCTTCGGCGCCGAGCCGCGCTTCACACTGCACGAGGCCGATGCGCTGCGTTTCGATTTCGCCGCGCTGGCGGGGGTGCGCGGCCGGCTGCGCGTGGTCGGCAACCTGCCCTACAACATCTCGACACCGCTGCTGTTTCACCTGCTCGCGGGCGCCGCCTCGATCATCGACCTGCACGTGATGCTGCAGCGCGAGGTCATCGAGCGGATGGCGGCCGCGCCGGGGGAGACCGCCTACGGCCGGCTGACCGTGATGCTCGATCCCTGGGTGCAGGTCGAGCCGCTGTTCGAGGTGGGTCCGGGCGCCTTCCAACCCCCGCCACGGGTCTGGTCGGCCGTGGCGCGGCTCTCGGTCCGCCCGGCACCACGCTTCCCGGTGCACCCGCGCTACGGCGCCGTGGTCGCGGCCGCGTTCTCGCACCGCCGCAAGACTCTGCGCAATGCACTGCGCGGGCTGGTCACGGGCGCCGAGATCGAGCAGTGCGGCATCGACCCGGGAGCGCGCCCCGAGACGATCGGCCCCGAGGCCTTCAATGCGCTCGCCGGGCTGTCCCGCAGCCCGGATTGAGCTAGGCTGCGCCCATGAACGACGCGTCATACCGGCGCATCCTGGTGGTGGTCGACCTCAGAGAGGACAGCCTGCCGATCGGCCGGCATGCTGCGACGCTCGCCCGGCGGCTGGGCGCCGAGGTCGAGCTGCTGCACGTGGTGGAGCTGTTGCCCGTCGAGCCGATGGCCGAGACGCTGATCGCCACGGTGCGCATCGAGGATGAACTGCTCGAGCAGGCGCGCGCCGGCCTCGCCGAGCTCGCCGCGCAGCTGGGGGTCGCCGGCGCACCTTGCTGGGTCGAAAGCGGCAACGTCAAGGCCGAGATCGTGCGCGTCGCGCGCAAGCGCCGGGCCGACCTCATCGTCCTCGGCAGCCGCGAGCGGCACGGCATGTCCATTCTGGTCAATCTGACCGAGGACACCGTGCTGCATGCCGCGCCCTGCGACGTGCTGGCGGTGCGGCGGGTACGGCGCTCCGGAGCGACGGCGGAGAGCTGAGGGGCGTCCCGGGGCGCATCGCGGCCCGGGTCGCGGCCCGGTAAACTGTCCGCACATGAGCGCGCCGCACAGAATCCGCATCGAAGTCGAAACCAGCTATCTCGGCGAACAGTCCGATCCGCACGAGCAGCGCTACGTATTCGCCTACACCATCACCATCCGCAACGAGGGCGGGCTGCCGGCAACGCTCCTCACCCGCCACTGGATCATCACCGATGCCAACGGCGGGGTGAAGGAAGTCCGCGGCGACGGCGTCGTCGGCGAGCAGCCGCGGCTCGAACCCGGCCAGGGCTTCCGCTACTCCAGCGGCGCGGTGCTCGAGACGCCCGTCGGCACGATGCAGGGCAGCTACCAGATGATCGACGGCGAAGGGC
>JAJXWE010000415.1 GCA_021781775.1 Pseudomonadota bacterium
CCGCCGCCGCGCCGCACCGCGCTCGAGGCCCTGCAGGCGTGGCGGCACATTCTCGTTGAGCTCGGCGCGCGCAGTGAAGATGTTGATCTGCGGCAGGTTGTGGCGCTGCCCGATCTCGTAGTCGTTGAAATCGTGCGCCGGGGTGATCTTGACGCACCCGGAGCCGAACGCTGCATCGACGTATGCGTCGGCGATGATCGGGATGAGCCGTTCGGTGAGCGGCAGCCGCACCTGCTTGCCGATCAGGTGCCGGAAGCGCTCGTCGTCGGGATTGACGGCGACGGCGGTATCGCCGAGGAGCGTCTCGGGACGCGTCGTGGCCACGGTGACGTGGCCGCTGCCGTCCGCGAGCGGATAGCGGAGGTGCCACAGGTGGCCGTCCTCCTCGGCACTCTGAACCTCCAGGTCCGACAGCGCCGTGAGCAGTACCGGGTCCCAGTTGACGAGGCGCTTGCCGCGGTAGATCAGGCCTTCCTCGTGCAGCCGGACGAACACCTCGAGCACCGCCTGGGACAGCCCCTCGTCCATGGTGAAGCGCTCGCGCGACCAGTCGACCGAGTCCCCGAGCCGGCGCATCTGCCCCGCCATGGTGCCGCCGGAGCGCCCCTTCCATTGCCAGACGCGCTCGAGGAAGGCCTCCCGGCCGAGATCGGCGCGGTGCAGTCCCTCGGCCTCGAGCTGCCGTTCGACCACCATCTGCGTGGCGATGCCGGCGTGATCGGTTCCGGGTTGCCACAGCGTGTCATCGCCGCGCATGCGGTGGTAGCGCGTCAGCGTATCCATCAACGTGTGGTTGAACGCGTGCCCCATGTGCAGCGTGCCGGTCACGTTCGGCGGCGGAATCATGATGCAGAACGGCGTGCCGCGGCCGGCCGGGGCGAACCAGCCATGGGATTCCCAGCGGGCGTAGATCCGCCGCTCGATCTCGTGCGGCGCGTAGACTTTATCCATGATCCTCGAGGGCTCGTTGCACAGCGGGCAGGGTCGAATTATAGGGGGCTAAGGGGAGCGCAGCGTGTGGGTCGTCGGCTCGCAGCCGAGCTGCCGGTAGGCCCGGAAGCGTGCCCGGCCGGCCGCGCGGTGCGCCGCCTCGGCGTCGATGATCTCGATCACCCGCTCGGCCGCCGCGGCGAGCGGCGGTGGACCGTCCGATGGCGCGAGGTTGATCAGCACCTGCGGCGGTTCGGCGGGCGGCTGCCCGGCGGCGAGCAGCACCGGGGCCGTCCCGCCGTCACCGGTGAGCCACTCGTGTGGCACAAAGCTGGTGTCGGCGAAGGTCCACAGCAGCTCGTCGAGGCGCTCGAGCTCCTCGCGGTCGGTGTGCCAGATCAGCACGCGCTGGCCGGCGAGGTAGGCCTTCTCGGCCAGCCGGCAGGCGACCTTCAGCCGGGCCGCGGGCCCCGCCTCGGTAAGGACATAGAAATCCGCCCGCAACGCGTCCCTCTATGCCTCGGCGCGGCGCAGCAGGAAATCCGCGAGCAGCGGGGTGGGACGGCCGGTACCGCCCTTGTGCGCGCCGCTCTGCCAGGCGGTGCCGGCAATGTCCATGTGCGCCCAGTGCAGGCCCTGGGTGAACTTGCCGAGAAAGGCTGCCGCCGTGATCGCCCCGCCGTCGCGACCGCCGATGTTGGCGAAATCGGCGAAATTGCTCTTCAGCTGCTCGCCGTACTCCTCGGTGAGCGGCAGCGGCCAGGCGCGGTCGTCGGCGCGCACGCCGGCCTCGACGAGCTCGTGAACCAGCGCCTCGTCGTTGCCGAGGACGCCGGAGTGATGGTGGCCGAGGGCGATGACGCAGGCGCCTGTGAGGGTCGCAAGGTCGATGACCGCGGCCGGCTTGAAGCGGCGCGCATAGTGCAGCGCATCGCACAGCACCAGCCGTCCCTCGGCGTCCGTGTTGAGGATCTCCACGGTCAGCCCGGCGGCGCTGGTGACGATGTCGCCGGGCTTGACGGCCTTGCCGTCCGGCATGTTCTCCACAGCCCCGACGATCCCGACGACGTTCAGCGGCAGTTTGACCTCGGCGGCGAAGGAGAGGGTGGCGAGCACGGCGGCCGCGCCGCTCATGTCGTACTTCATCTCGTCCATTTCCGCGCCGGGCTTCAGCGAGATGCCGCCGCTGTCGAAGGTCACGCCCTTGCCGACCAGCACCACCGGTGCCTCGCCGCGTTTGCCGCCCTTGTGCTCGAGCACGATCAGCTGCGGCGGCTCGGCGCTGCCCTGCGCCACGGCGAGCAGGCAGCCCATCTTCTCGCGGCGCAGCGCCGTCTCTTCGAGCACCTTCACGCTGAGGGAGCGGTGCCGCCGCGCCAGTCCGCGGGCATGCTCGGCGAGGTAGCGCGGCGTGCAGAGGTTGCCCGGGAGATTGCCGAGGTCGCGCTGCATGTTTGCCGCGACCGCGACCGCTGCGCCGTGCGCGAGACCTCGGGCGATCTCGCGTGCGGCGCCGCGCGAGGCCGCTTCGGCCAGTACGCGGGAGAGGGCGGCGGGCTTGGGCTTCTTGCCGCTCTTGAGGTCGTTGACCCGGTACAGCGCCGCGTGGGTCAGCTCGGCCAGCGCGCGCCCGTAATAGTAATCATCGAGCGCCTCGGCGTCCGGCCGCTCGAGCGCGAACGCGGCGCTCTTGACGCCGGTGCGCCCCAGAGCCGCCACCGCCGCCGAGACGGCCTTGCGCCACGGTCGGCGTCCGAAGCTTTTGCGCGGGCCGAGTCCGCTGAGCAGTACGCGACCGGCGGCGAGACCCGGCAGGTCCGCCACGAGCAGTGTCTCCCCGGCGCGCCCCGGGAAGTCCCCGCGCCCCAGCAGCTGGCCGAGCCGACCGCCGGCGGCCTGATCGACCCGCCGCGCCTCGGCGGTGAGTTCGCTTTCGTCGAAAACGCCGACGACCAGGCAATCCACGTCGAGTGCGGCGATGCCGCTGCTCCAGGTCTCAAATCGCATTCCGCTTCTCCCGTGTCCCGGCTGCCGCCGCAGAACCCTGCT
>JAJXWE010000416.1 GCA_021781775.1 Pseudomonadota bacterium
ATTCTCACGTCGGCCTTCCCGGCGATCGTGGTCTATGCCCAGGAGCTGCTGCCGGGCCGCACCGGCACGGTGGCCGGCCTGTTCTTCGGCCTGGCCTTCGGCATGGGCGGCATCGGCGCGGCGGTTCTCGGGCATCTCGCCGACACCTCCGGCATCGCCTTCGTCTACCAGCTGTGCGCCTGGTTGCCGATCATCGGCCTGCTCGCCGGCTTCCTGCCCAACGTCGACCGTCCGCGGCACGCCGCGGTGAGCTGACTCGCGCTCAGTGCCGGGCCGGCGCCGCTCGATCGGGCACCAGCACTTCGGCGCTGAGGTACGTGCCCATCATGATCTGGTGCGGCACGCACGTACTGTGCATGACGATGTGCCGCGCCGCGAACAACGGCAGAAACACCCGCCTGAACTGCCCGACCAGCTCGCATTTGCCGCCCTGGTTAAAGTCGGCCCCGCTGCGCGTCAGCACCACTTTCTGCCAGTGCGCTGCGACCCGCGAGGCGGCTGGAACATGCGTGTCGGCCGGCACCAGTACCTGCATCTTCACATGCACGCCGGGGAAGGGATCCGGAAAGCCGGGGCGCACACACGGATCTTCGCGCAGCTTCAGCGCGCGCGCACCGAGCTTGGTGAGCATACGGTCGATCTCATCGCGCAGTCCGCCGCAGGAGAAGTACGTCGTGAAGCCCTGGTAGACGAAATGCACCTGGCGGGTGACCCAGACACCTTGGACGGGTGCGGTTGCCGGCGCCGAGGCGGCCCAGACGGGCGTCGCCAGCAGCCCGAACGCAAGCACCGCAGTGAGAGAACGAATCCAGCGGATGGCACGCATTGCAGCTTCCTCCTGTATGCGAGAGGTTGGACCAGCACACGAGCGGCCGGGTTCCGGGGCCCGGCGCTCAGGTCACGTACGGGGCGATCACCATGCAGACGACCGTTCCGCTGAGCAGCACCCCGGCGATGCGCTGCGCGCGGACCGGCGTGCGGCGCATCGCACCCTGGACTCCTGCGGCGATGAACGCGAGCAGCGCCCCGAGACCGAGCGTGTGCGCCATGGGATCCTGCGCGCCGCGGATGACGATGCCCCACAGGGCGAGGCCCGCGACGAAGGCCAGCGCCGCGGCGCTCATCTGTGCGCGGAACAGCTTGGGCGTCGGTTCGAAGTACGAGTGGCTCAGGGCCAAAGTCGAGCCGACCCAGAACACGCCCGCGAGCGCATGTAGCGAGAGCAGGATCATCACGAGAATGTGCATCGTTACGCCCCTTCCGATTGTTCCGGCGCGGGCACGCCCGCGCGTTGTTCTCTACGGTGCGCAGGCGCTTCAGACCGCTTTCCCCCGCGCACTGACGCATCCTCCGAGCCGGCACTGACCGTCCGGACGCTCCGCGACGTACGGCCGAGGTGGGTACGCCCTGTGCTCAGTATATTACCGCGGTCTCCTGGCGCCGACAGGACGCGCCAAAGGGGCCTCCGTGCCGCGCGCATCGTCCGCCCCTTCCGAGCTTCTTTATAGCCGTTACCCCAGGGCCTGCTCGGCTCGCGCCATCCTCGCCTCATCCGTAGACCGCAGACCCCGTTACCGCCGGCCCGCGGTGCACGCTGCTCGCCGTCTCGGCACGCCAGCGGCGCACACACCGGTCCCCTGCGCCGCTCCAGCGATCGTCCTGTTCTCCGCCGCACGGGCTCCATCAGTACCGAGCGCCCGGCCGTTCACATAAGCATTGAACTACAGATGATTTACTCGATGAGCTCACCGGTGCGCTTCCATATAGGCCCGCAGTAAAGCGTTCATTCTCGACTGATAGCCCGAACCTTGCGACTTGAACCACTCGACGACGTCGGAATCGACCCGAAGCGACAGCAGTGCCTTCTTGGGCACGGGCTTCAACCCCTTGCGGGCCACAGCGCGAGCGAACATCTCCGGAGTCCACTCCGGTGCATCGCCGTCACGAACCATGGTCGCATCAATCGTTCGCCTTACGCGGCGCAGGTCAGTTTGCGATTTGCGAGAAGTAGAAGCGCGCTTCATGTTTGGTAGCCTTGCGAATCGAAATGATCCGGATGTCCTTCCCACGCTCGGTGTGGGCTACCGAGACGACTGGGTCCTCGAGCAGCCCCGCGTGAGGAAACGCCGCTCACCGTAGAATTCCCGATCGTCTTCTGCCGTGAGCGTGAATCCTCGGAAGATCTTCGGTGCATCGCGAAAATCGATGCCATGCTTGCGCAGGTTCGCCAGTCGTTTCGCTTCATCCCACGCGTACATGACGTATTGTAGCTACCACAATGACCGCTCATGAGCTTCACCGCGGGCGATCCTGACCCGCAGTCGACGGTAGACTTCCAGTAGACTCCAGCGCCGCAAGCGTCCTGTATCCACCCGGAGCCACGCGCGGGGTCCTCGTCTAGGACGACGCTAACCAGCGGGCTTCCCTCTGAACCCCACCGTATAGCTCCGCGATTTTGAAGGGGATCCCGCAGCCCCCGAGCCCGAAGTACCCGTCCGGATTCTTGGCCAGATACTGCTGGTGGTAGTACGCCCGGAAGCTGGAAATCCCAAAAGATCCCCGCGTTTACCGCCGCGGAAGGTCTCTACCGGTCGACTTTCGGTCGACATCAACATCGTTCTTTCGGTAGACAGAAAATGAAATCTCGGCTCCAGTGCTCATCATATGACGAGTCTACCCGGCGAGTCTAAAAAAGGTACCGAACCACGTCCTGATTGAAGATGATCGGAACGGTTGGGACTGGCGGCATCGAAAAAGGGGGGAGTAGCTGATCCCTTCAAGGACGGCGTAGTATGCTGCGACCCCAAGGGCAAATGCATGCAACTCACTCAGGCATTGCACCGCGCCGTCGCGCTCCGTCCCAACGGCATCGCCACAATCTGCGGCAGTCGCCGCCAGACATTCGCCCAGTTCCGCAACCGCGTCGCGCGCCTGGCCGGCGCGCTGCGCCGGCTGGGCGTGGGAGACGGAGACCGAG
>JAJXWE010000417.1 GCA_021781775.1 Pseudomonadota bacterium
GTAACATCTATCCCGATCCGAAGCGCTTTCCGCGGGGCATCAAGCCCGTCGTCGACTACGTGCACGCGCTCGGCCTCAAGTTCGGTATCTACTCCGACGCCGGCGGACAGACTTGTCAGGGCCGGCCTGGCAGCCGCGGCCACGAGTACCAGGACGCGCTGCAATATGCCCGCTGGGGCGTCGATTACCTCAAGTACGACTGGTGCAACACCGGCGGACTGCGCCCGCGTGAGGCCTACGCGACCATGAGCGATGCGCTGCGTGCGAGCGGCCGACCGATCGTGTTCAGCCTCTGCGACTGGGGCGTGCGCAAACCGTGGCGCTGGGGCGCGGCGGCCGGCGGGAATCTGTGGCGCACGACGCATGACATCTGGGATGCGTGGAGCGGGCAGCATGGCTTCTCCATCGGGGTGATGAATATCCTGGACCTGCAGGTCGGCCTCGCCGGCTACGCCGGGCCCGGCCATTGGAACGACCCTGACATGCTGGAGATCGGCAACGGTGGCATGACCGACGCGCAATACCGCGCGCAGTTCAGCTTGTGGGCGATCCTCGCCGCGCCACTGATCGCGGGCAACGACCTCGCGCACATGGATGCGGCAACCCGCACGATTCTCACCAACCGCGAGGTCATTGCGGTGGACCAAGACCGGCTTGGCATCGAGGGGCGCAGGGTCTACCGCCAGGGCGATGCCGAGATATGGACCCGCCCGCTCGTGGGCGGCCGCGAGGCAATCGTCCTGCTCAACCGCGGTACCCGGCCGCTCCGAATCCGGCTCACATGGTCTGAGCTCGGTCTGCCGGCCTACCTGCCGCTGCGCCTGCGCGACTTGTGGCGACACAAGGATCTGCCGGTCGCCACCGGCTCGGTGACCTTCCCGGTGGCGCCCACTTCGGTGATCATGCTGCGCGAGACGCCGGTGCGCCCGCGATCCTGAGTTTGTGCGGATCGCGCCGGCGGCGCTGATCGAGATCGCTGCTCAGCGTTGCATGCAGGGGGGCGTCATGAATTCCGTTCTCGCCAAGGGCATCTTCGTCGGCGGACTGACGGGGCTGCTGTTCGGTTTCGACACGGCGGTGATCGCCGGGGCGACGCATGGCCTGTCGGTGACCTTCGGACTCACTCCTGCTGCGCTCGGGTGGACCGTCTCGAGCGCATTGTGGGGCACGCTCGCCGGTGCGCTGCTCGCGGGCTACCCGGGAGACCGCTACGGGGCGCGCAACTGTCTGCGGGTGATCGCAGGGATGTATCTGCTCTCGGCGCTCGGCAGCTTTGCGGCGCCCACGCTCGGGCTGTTCATCGCCGCGCGCGTGCTCGGCGGGCTCGCGATCGGCGCCTCGACGGTGCTCGCGCCGACTTACCTGGCCGAGATCGCCCCGGCGGATCGTCGCGGCGCGATGGTCGGGACCTTTCAACTTAATATCGTGCTCGGCATTTTGGTCGCCTACCTCAGTAACTATCTGATCGGCTTGTCCGCGCTGGGCGCCGAGGGGTGGCGCTGGAAGTTCGTCGCCGCCGTCGTCCCGGCGGCGCTGCTCGGCGCGCAGCTCTTTACGATACCCAACAGCCCACGCTGGCTCGCGGTGCGTGGGCGTCGCGCCGAGGCGGCCGGTGTGCTGGGGCGCATCGGGGTGAGTGATGTCGCGGCGGAGCTCGCCAGTTACGGCCGTGCGCACGGTACGGGGAGCGGTGCGCTGCGGCGGCTGTCCTGGCGCCGTCATGCCCGACCGATGCTGCTCGCGATCGGCGTGGCCGCGTTCAACCAGCTCTCGGGCATCAACGCCATTCTCTACTATCTTGACGACATCTTTCGCGCGGCCGGCTTCGGCCGGGTCTCGGCGGCCGGTCAGGCGGTGATCATCGGGGCCACCAACCTGCTCTTTACGCTGCTCGCGCTCGCGGTGATCGACCGGTTCGGGCGCCGCTCGCTGCTGCGGGTCGGCTCGCTCGGACTGATCGTCTCGCTCGCCGCCACTGCATACATCGAGCTCTCAGGGACGCACCAGGGATGGCTGCTGTGGATGCTGGTGCTGTTCATCGCCTCGTTCGCCTTCTCGCAAGGGGCGGTCATCTGGGTCTACATCTCGGAGATATTTCCGACCGAGGTTCGTGCGCGCGGCCAGGGACTCGGTGCCTCCACGCACTGGTTCATGGATGCGCTCATCGCAACGCTCTTCCCAGTGGCCGCGGCCTATTCCAAGGGCCTGCCGTTCGTGTTCTTCGCCGCGGCCATGGTCGCCCAGCTCGTCGTGGTCACCTTGTTTTTTCCGGAGACGCGGCGCGTGCGGCTCGAGGACATGGAGAGCGCCCTTGAGCGTCCGTGAGCACAGCAGCGCCCGGCGGGCTGCCGTGGTCGGGATGCTCGGTGTTGCGGCGCTCGCGGCGCGGGTTCCTGCGCGGTCTGCCGCGCCGGTTGTGCTTGCCGTGGCAGACCGCGCTGCCTACGCGCAGATTTACCGTCCCCAGGTGCATTTCACGCCGGTGCGGCACTGGATGAACGACCCGAACGGGCTGGTCTACTTCGACGGTTTGTACCACCTGTTCTTCCAATACAACCCCTACGGTGCGCGCTGGGGGAACATGAGCTGGGGACATGCCGTCAGCCGGGATCTGCTGCACTGGTGGCAGCTGCCGGTGGCGATACCGCAGGGACGGCGGCACATGATCTTCTCCGGTAGCGCGGTGGTCGATTGGCACGACAGCAGCGGCTTCGGCGTGGCCGGCCGGCCGCCGCTCGTGGCCATCTACACGGCCGCGCCACGCGGCACGCCGGGGCCACAGACGCAAAATCTCGCCTACAGCACGGATGGCGGGTGGCATTGGCGCAAGTACGCGGGCAATCCAGTGCTCAACATCGGGTTGCGCGATTTCCGCGACCCGAAGGTGTTCCGCTACGCTGCCGGACACAACTGGGTCATGGTGGTCTCGCGCGCCGCGGAGCGACGCGTCTCCTTCTACGTGTCGCGCGACCTGA
>JAJXWE010000418.1 GCA_021781775.1 Pseudomonadota bacterium
ACAGAACCAGGTCATCATCTCTTTTCCACCTGGCCCCCGGTTGCACGACGGCCTAACGCCGCCGTTCAGCCGCCCACCGGCTGGCGCGCGGGTTGCGCACGCAAGCCGCGTGACAGCCGAGTGGGACGGCTGCAACGGCTGGTTAGACCGTGGCCGCATTCAGTAGACGCCCCAAAATTCAGACCAGTGGCATCGTTCCGGATCATTTGCCGGCACGTGAAGGCACCGGCCGGAGAACTCGGACCCGTGTTCGGCTGAATGAAAACAGAACAGCCACTCCAACGTGTCCGTGTCTCGGAAGTACCTCATTTCGATTCTTGCCTTAGCGACAGGTACCCCGCGGGTCCGCGCAACTGCCGTTGCCTCTTCACGGGACACAAGCTGGGCTTTGGTCGGATCGGACGCGGCGGCTGGAAGTTCGATCTCTTGGAGAATTGTCCCCTTGTCATCGAGTTTGACGCTGGCGCAGTAGGCGTCTCCTCCCGGAAGTCGCAACTGGAAGAATAGGTTGTAGGCAGGGACGACCCACCGGTAGTTCTTAGAATCCGGCTCGACAACCCGAAGTGCAGCAAGGTCGACGATTTGGCCACCCGCGAAGCTGATGTTCTCGAACAGAGCGGCGCCCACGCGAGCCTTGACATGTGCAAGAAGGTCGGACCGGACTGGCTGCGGAATGTCGTCGAGACTCTGCGGCTTTCTCGAGTTGTAATTGCCATACTGGATCCATCCGCAGCCGCCACTTGCTTGGTGTTCGGCGGCGCGCAAGAAGGACGGGCCGAGAAAGAGCTCGGTCACGACCAGCGCGGCAGCGATGCCGACGGTGTGGCGTCGAACATGTCGCCGCCCTGCCATCCTCATCGGTCTAACGCTCGCGCTCAGTCGCTGGCGCGAGCCTGCCCGGCGCGCAGCGCCGGCCTGCAGGCGAGTGCCAGTCGACTGCAGCGCGCCGTTAGGCTGCTCTCTCGGTGTTCGCTTCACGGCTCTCCCCGGGCGGGGCGGAACCACCGCCCGAACTCTGGGCGCTCCCACTTCCGAGTTGGGTCGATGCCGTAAACTCCCTCGCTATCCCAGAAGGAGTGGCGCTTCGCGTAGACGCTGTTCACGACGCCACCTTGAAAGTGCACCCACAACATCGGGTACCGGTACCACGGGTCCGGGAGCCGCCTGAAGTAGACGTAAGTGAGCTGATGGACAAACGGTCCTGCACCTTGAAACGACGTGTCCTTTACCCCTACAGGATCTCCGAGAATCGCTCGGACTTGGTCGGGTGTCATTCCGGGAACGACTTGGCGCACGCTGGCCTCGGTGACCCTTGCGGGTAGGTTCGAGCGCACCACGCACCCTAGTCCGAGGGCTATGGATGTGAGGACGGAAACGAGCCTCATGACTGCCGCTGGTTTGAGCAGCCTAACGCTGCGCTTCAGCAGCACGCCGGCCGACCCTTCGCTACTCGGCATAGCACAATGATGAACCGAGGCAGATCGCGGCACAAACACAGTCGCCGGCGTGCCTGCTGCAAGCGCTTGTTAGGCATCACGCCCTTCGGCTGGGGTCGCAAGAAGCCTGCCCTTCGCGTCGAGGATTTGCTGGGCCTTGCGAGCGGGGTGAGCTATACCCTGCAGAATGAAGAAGTGGACACCATAGTGAACATGAATGTCACCCACATCGCGCGATTGGCCGAAGCGAGGAAACGAGAACTCGACCCGGTCGATTTGGCCGAGCGGGACGACGAGGCGCTTTCCGCCCAGAAGGCCAGACTGCCGAATCAGGGCGGTCCTCGTAAGGAAATCGCGAGTATTGACCCACTCGAGGATGATGGGTATTGCAAGGAGAAGGAACCACAAAGTGCACAGCAGCTCGATGTTGGAGATGAGCGGCGGGACAACCATCGCGGATGCGCAGACGAGGGCAACGCCGATCACCACCCCCCGCCATGGAATGAGGCCGAGCAACACGGAAGAACGATAGAAGTCCAACAGATCGAGCGGGACCATGCTCGCTAGGGGCGAACGCGTGAGTTCAAGGACGATATCTGAACGCTTGGTCATTTGACCAGGTGATGCCTAACGCAGATTCGACGGCGTAGTGGAAAGCTGAAAACGCTGCGGGAATTGCTGCCTTTGTCGGTGCTTGGGTAGGCCGGGCGAAGCGCGAAGGCCCTTTCGCTGCCATTGCTTGCAACGCGATCGCGCCGTGGAGCGTGGCTGGTTAGGCTGCAGGATCTGCCGCGTAAGCTCGCGCGGGAGATGCTGCGGAGATGATGGCTCCGTGACGGTTCACAGGCGGTCGAGGGGGCTTCGCACACCGCGTCCTCCGGCGTTGTTCAGGACATGAGTGTAGATCATCGTGGTCGCGACGTCGCTGTGGCCGAGCAGCTCCTGGATCGTGCGGATGTCGTAGCCGTCCTCCAGGAGGTGGGTCGCGAACGAGTGGCGCAGCGTGTGGCACGTCGCGCGCTTGGCCAGCGCCGCCCGCTGCACGGCGTCCCGCATGGCGCGTTGAATCACCGTCTCGTGGAGGTGGTGGCGGAACACGGCGCCGCTGGCCCGGTCGCGGCCGCGCGAGGTCGCCGGGAAGACGTACCACCACGCCCACTCGTGCGGCGCGTGCGGGTACTTGCGCGCGAGCGCGCCGGGGAGCGTGACGCCGACGCCGGCTGCCGCGTCGGCGGCGAACGCCTCGCGGACGCCGTGCAGGTGCCGCTCGAGCGGCTCGCGCAGCGCGGCCGGCAGCATGGTGCGGCGGTCCTTGCCGCCCTTCCCGTCGCGCACCAGGACCTGGTTGAGCCCGAAGTCGAGGTCCTGCACGCGCAGGCCGAGGCACTCGAGCAGCCGCATCCCGGTGCCGTACAGCAGCTCGGCGACGAGGCGCGGCGTGCCCTCCAGGCGCGCGAGGACGGCCCGCACCTCGTCGCGGCTGAGGACGACCGGCAGGCGCTCCGGCCGGCGCGCGCGCACGAGGCACTCGAGC
>JAJXWE010000419.1 GCA_021781775.1 Pseudomonadota bacterium
CCGCCACGGCAGCAGCCTCGGTTCCTGGAAGACGTACCCGATCCGCGCCGCAGCGCCGTCGGGACGTCGCGCCAGCTGCACCTCCCCGTCGAAATCCCGGTCGAGTCCGGCCACGATATTCAGAAAAGTCGTCTTGCCGCAGCCCGAGGGACCGACCAGCGCCACGATCTCCCCGGGCTCGATGCGCAATGACAGCCCGGCGAGGGCCACATGCGGGTGCGCACCGCGCGCGCGCAGGTAGCGCTTCTGGCGGACGTCCGCGCGCAGTGCCGGCGTCACGGGCGCCATCGTGCGGCGCGCCGCTCCAGCGGCTGGAAGATCGCCCACTCGATCGACTGGATGACCGCGACGAAGGCGATGGTGTAGGCGAGAATCCGCGTCACGTCGAACTGCTGGAAGTACAGCTGAATCTCGAAGCCGACGCCGTTGCTGCGTCCGAGCAGCTCGACGATGAGCACGATCTTCCACACCAGCGCCAGCCCCGAGCGGGCCGCAGCGAAGATGTACGGATAGAGCTGCGGCATGATGACGTGCCGCAGTGTGCGCCAACGGCCGATCTGAAAGCTCTGCGCCATCTCGGCGTAACTGCGATCGAGCGCCCGGGCGCCCTCGCGCAACGTCACGGCCACCGCCGGGATCTTGTTCACCGCAACCGCGCCGATCGCGGCCGCCTCGGTGAGTCCGAACCAGACGTAGGCCAGCACGATGATCACCAGTGCCGGCAGGTTCAGCAGCAGCACGAGCCAGCTGTCGAATAGGACATCGATGGTGCGCGAGCGGCCCATGACGATGCCGATGGCCGTGCCGACGATCATTGCCACCAGGAATGCCGCGGCGACCCGGGCGAGCGTGATGCCGAGATTGAACGGCAGCGAGCCGTCCGCACACATGCGCAGCATCGCGATGAACACCGCCGAGGCGGACGGAAGCAGCCGGCTGTGCGCCGCCACGGCGCTGACCTGCCAGACCACAATGAGCAGCGCGACCGAGCCGATGCGCTGGGCCAGCGAGGCGCTCACCAGCCAGGCGGGGACTCGCGGTTCGACGCCGGCCCGGCTCATTCAGTAGCGCACCGTGGCGAGGAACGTGCCGGGCTGCAGTGTCGGGCTGGGGCCGACGAGCTGCCGGCCACCGACCCTGGCGAACAAGCCGTACAGCGCCGCGGCCTCGCGCTGCTCGGCCGGACCCCAGTGCTGCGGAATGCCAGCCCGAAATCCCTCGCGCAGCGCGATCAGCTCCGCCGGAGTGCGCGCCCCGGTCCGGCGCCCGAGCCACTGCCACTCCGCATTCGAGGTCGCGAGGATGGCCTCGGCCTGACGCGTGGCGCGCACGAATCCTTCGATCGCGCGGGGATGGGCCCGAGCCCAGGGCCCCGAGACCACATAGCCGACCAGCGGGATCGGTCGCTTGAAGCCGAGCCGGCGCAAGGCGCCTCGCATCGACAGCACGACCGGCAGCCCCTGGCTCTGCAGCGCCGCGGCAAAGTTCCAGAACGTGAGCACCGCGTCGAGATGCCCGCTCAGAAGCTCCTGGTTGAGCAGCGGCGGCGCGCCGAACGACAGCCGGGCCGCACGCGCCAGATCGATGTGCTGCCCGGCGGCGAGCGCCTGCAGGAGCACCCAGCTCTTGTCGAGCGGACCGCCGGCAATGCCGAGGCGGCGATGGCGCAGGTCGGCAAGATCACGAATCGGGGACCCGCGCGCCGCCATCACCGCACCGAGATCCGTCGAGAACGGAAAGAACGTCCAATGCGCCCCGGTGGCACGCTGGCGCGACACCCATAGCCAGTCCGACACCGCACAGTCGACGCGCCCGGCCTCCAGGGCCACCAGGGTCGCCTGCGTGCTCGCCAGCCCCAGCGGCTCGATGCGGATGCCGTTGGCCTTGTCGAGGCCGTGATGGCGGATGACGTCCATCACCCAGCTCACGGTGCCGAACTTCAGCACCGCAATGCGCACGGTCGGCTGCGGCCGTGCGAAAGCCGGCGCGACGGTGATCGCGAGCAGCAGCGTCACTACAGACAGGCGGATGCCTCGCAGCGAGCGCATTCTCCCCGGGCTCTCTCGTCCCGCCAATATCCGTCCCGGCGCTCTTGCACCCCCGTGACGGACCCTCGAAATAGCGGCTTGCATGCGCCGGCCCCTCAGGGGACCACGGCGATGCCCCACGGCAGTCGGCCGACCGGTACGGATCTCACTGCCTCGAGCGATGACGTATCGATGATGGTCACGTCGTTCGTGAGACCGTTGACCACGAACAGGCGGCGGCGATGCGGACTGAACATGATCTGCCAGGGCCGCTGCCCGACCAGGATGTATTTCTCGACCTTGTAGGTCTGGGCGTTGATGACGGCCACCCGGTTGGCGCGTCCGAGCGCCACGAACGCCAGACGCCCGTCGGTCGTGAAGCGAATGCCGACCGGCCCAATGTATTCGCGATCGACGCCGGGAATGTGGAAATTGATGATGTGGATGATCTGGTGGGTGTGCGGATTGATCACCGAGACCGTTCCACCGACCTCCGAGGACACCCACAGCAGCTGCTGATCCGGTGTGTACTGTGCAATCCTCGGCCGCGTGTCGACCAGCACGTTGGCGACCACCTTCCAGCTGCGGGTATCGATGAAATGCGCCATGCTGGTGGTCTCGGAAACCACCACCACCGTGCGCCCGTGCCGGCTGACGGCAAGGCCTTCCGGCTCGATGCCCACCGGGATCTGCCGGATCCACTTGCCCGTGGCGAAATTGATCACCGTCACCAGGGCATTGTTCTCGTTGGAGACGTAGACCTTGTCGCCCGAGGGGGACATGGCCAGGGTCTCCGGGTCCGGCCCCGTCTTGATCCGGCGCACCACCTTCAGTGTCTGCGTATCGATGACGTCGATGTTGCCGGAATCCCCATCGCACACCAGAACGTACTTGTGGTCCGGTGTCGCCACGATCCCGCGTGGCCGCTGGTCG
>JAJXWE010000420.1 GCA_021781775.1 Pseudomonadota bacterium
TTCTACCTGGTGCGCAAGGGACACTACTCCGTGCGGGAGATCTTTAATCCCCACGGCATGTATGGACGGTGGAACTGGCACGGACTGCTGGCGTACGCGGTCGGCTTCCTCGCCATGTCGCCATTTTTCAGCACCGGCCTGTACACCGGGCCGGTAGCGCGCGCCCTGGGCGGAGCGGATCTGTCGATTCTGATCGGCCTGCCCGTCTCGGCCGGTGCTTACATCGTCGCCTGCCGCACCCTGGATCTGCAGGCGGATCGGCGCGCCGCCGAAGCGGCCGACGCCGGCCTGGAGCCCGCCGCAATTGCCGCCGGCTCGCCTGGCGGCGCGACCCACGACGCCTGAACGGCGCGATACGGCGCATCGGTCGCTCACTACGATGGCCGGTAGGATGCCGCGAAGCGCTCGCGGATAGCCGTCAGCTGCCCGGCAATTGCAGCGCTCAACGGCTCCGGTCGGTGCTCGAGGAGCCTGTGCACGTCGGCGTCGACTCGGGCGAGGAGATCCTCGTCGGGCAGCGAGCCACTGCTCACCGGCAGCCGCGCACCGAAATAGCGGCTCTCCCACAGGTGCTCCCGGCAGTGTGCGGCGGTGTGCGGCAGGCCCAGGTAATTGCCGCGCGCACCGACTTGGCGTGCGAGCTCCAGACCGATTGAGTCGGCGTCGATCGGCAGCCCCTGCCACAGCGTGCGCAGCAGGCCGGCCAGGTCGTCGCACAGGCATAGTGCGTGCAGGGAGAACGTCAGGCCCTGATCGATCGAACCGAGATAATCGAGTGTCGCCGGACGGCTGTAGAAGGTCTGCATCATGCCGAGCGCAATTTCGGCGACCGCGTCTTGATTGAAGCGGCGCGCCCCGCTGTGCCCGCCCGCACCGGTGAAGGACGGCAGTCCTAGGCGGCGGCGCACCTGGCACATGAGCATGTCTGCGAGCGAGGCCTGGGCAAAGTTGCCGATCGCGCCGGTGGCCGGCTCCATGAACGAGACGTCCGAGCTGCCGATGCAGAATGCGCCGCGGCGGACGCGTTGCGCCAGAACCATGCCGGCGAAATCGGTGGCTAGGCTGTTCACGATGCAGCCGGCCGTCGTGATCGGCGTAGAGGCACCGCCGATCGGCAGCGTTCCAACGCTCACCGGCACGCCCGCCTGAACGCACTTGACCAGCTGTTCGACGTGCGCACGCGGATAGTTGAGCGGCAGCGGCGTGATGATTTGCAGGAAGTAGGGCTTGTCGAACAGCGCGGTGCGGCCACCGCGTATCGCCGCCGCCATCTCCAACACCGGGTCGAGCGATTCGGCGTTCTCGCACAGATACTCCAGCGGCTTGGTCGTGTTCGCCGCCATGATGGCGAACTCCTCGATCTCGCCATGGATATCCGAGCGGGCCACGTTCTTCACCGCTACACAGACGGCATCCATGTTGGGTAGAGCGTCGGCGACGCGCGTCACCCGCGCGAGATCCTCACCAGTGCTCGCGCGCGGCTCGCCGCTGCCGAGGTCGAAGACCTTGATACAGGTCATGCCCGGCATGAACCAGGTGTGCCGATCGTCGAGCTCGATGCAGCGCCGGCCCGGTCGGTCCCAAAGCTTGACGGACTTCGCGCTCGAGGCAAGCGCGTCCCGGACCACCTGTGTCGGAAAGCGCACGATGCCGTCGGCCGAAGCATCGCAGCCGGCCTCCCGGAACAGGCTCATGGCCGATGTGTCGGGATCGAACGCGACACCGCAGTCATGCATCAGCGTGAGCGCTCCCTCAATCAGCTGCGCGGCGAATTCCCCCGGCACTGGCTCGTACGGGACGGTCGCACCGAAATGCAGCCCCGGATCCGCCGGTGCCTCCTCGGAGGCGCGGACAGGTTGTCTTCTGGGTCGACGTGCGGTGCGGCTGTCGTTGGACATCGAGGCGATCCACCGTGGTTTGAACGGTCCGGATGAACGGTCGTTGTATACGTTTATATAAATCTTGTCACGTGAATTATATATCCATATAGTCTTAAGCGCATGCCGTCGCCTGCGCGAGGCGACAAAGATCAGTGCCGGCCGACGGCACGCAGCGGAGCCTCCGTGAACGCCCCATCCCGTTACGACACGTTGTTCGAGCCGGTCCGTATCGGCCCCCTGACGGCGCGCAATCGCTTCTTCCAGGTGCCGCACTGCACCGGCATGGGCGCCGCCCTGCCCCGGACGCTGAATGCGATGCGGGGCATGAAGGCCGAGGGCGGTTGGGCGGTGGTGTGCAGCGAGTATTGTTCGATCCACCCGACCTCCGACGATCAGCCTTATCCGTCGGCTGCGCTGTGGGATGACGATGACCTGCACAATCTGGCCGCCATGGCCGATGCCGTGCACGAACACGGCGCCCTCGCCGGGATCGAGCTGTGGCACGGCGGCAGCTACGTCTCGAACCTGGCCAGCCGCGTGCCGAGCATCGGCATCCGCTCAATGCCAAGTCGCTGCGAGCCGGTTCAATCGGTACGCATGGATCGGCGCGACATACGGCGCTTCCGACAGTGGCACCTGGACGCGGTGCGGCGCGCCCGGGCCGCCGGCTTCGATGTGATCTACGTCTATCCGACTCACGGCTACCTGGTCTCGGAGTTTCTCTCCCGGACGCTCAACGATCGTTGTGACGAGTACGGCGGCTCGCTCGAGAACCGCACCCGGCTGTTTCGCGAGCTGCTGGAGGAAACCCGCTCGGCGGTCGGCGACCGGTGTGCGGTGGCGGCGCGGTTTTCGGCCGAGGGTCACGGCGAGGCGCACCTGAGCGGCGATGAGGCGCGGGACGTGCTCGGGATGGTCGGTCACATGCCCGACCTGTGGGACGTGGTCGTTGCGGATTACTACGGCGAGGAGATGGCCAGTTCGAGATTCGTCAAAGAGGGTTCGCTCGAGGCGAAGGTTGCCTACGTGCGGACGCTCACCGGCAAGCCCGTCGTCAGCGTCGGAAGGTTCACCTC
>JAJXWE010000421.1 GCA_021781775.1 Pseudomonadota bacterium
GCGCAACCAGCAACGTGATCTCAACCCTGCTGGATGACCGCATGCGCATCGGCCCTACGACCTGCGGACCGTGAAACGGATACCGCGCATACACCGTGCAAGTGAGGGGCACACCATGAACGGCATCGAAGTGACCCGGCCCACGGCGCTCAAGATCTCGTGGAGCTACCTCGGATGCTCGTTTGTGCCGCTCACTCTGCTCGTTGCGCTCACGGACATCGCAATGTTCCTCGCACTGCCGTTTCCGCAACCGGGACACCCCGTCACCCCGGTGAGCCCGCGCTCGATCGCACTCATCTGACTGCCGGGCACCGCCGCGCCTCTCGGGCTGCAGGCGGTCATTCACGAACAAGACGCACGGAAAGACTCTGCCGGCATCCGGCCGCAGGCGCACCCAGAACGATGCCCCACCACCTCGACGCCGGTCTTCCTGCCCACGCCAACGCGGGCGGCCCGATCAGGCCATCTGCGGAAAGTTGCGCCGCAGGACAGTACCCACGATCGGGTGATCGTCGGCACGATCCGCAATCGCACTCAAGCGCGGACACTCCCGCGCGAACCAGGCGCGGCGCGGCCGCCAGTGCGTCATGACCGCGACATAGACGTCGAGCACGGAGAATTCCCGGCCGAGCACCCAGCCGTCCTCACCGACATCGGACTCAAACTGGCGCCAGAGATTCTCGCGGTACGAGTCAGTCGACGTTCGGAGCGCCTTCGTATCCTCGCCGACCCAGCGCTGCGGATAGTCCCCGTAGGTGAATGTCGGATAGACGTTCGCCGCCAGCCAGATCAATCGGCGCAGAAACGCAGGTCGCGATGGACCTGCGGGCCGAGGTGCGAGGCCGGCCTGCGGGTGACGCTCGGACAGCAGCAGCGCGATCGCCGCACTTTCGGTCATCACCGAGCCGTCCGGCAGAATCAGCGTCGGCACCTGCCCCAGAGGATTGATCCGCAGCAGCCGATCACGCGCCGCGCCCGGCCGGTCGAAACCCGTCACATCTTCGATGCGGATCGGCGTGGCACACAGCGCCAGCATCGCCTCCGCCAGCGCAGAGCCCCAGCCGGGAACCGCGAACACGGTGTAAAGTCCGGTCTGGTCCATCGTGCCCCTCATTGCCCATCCAGGCGACGATGCAATCCTATCCTACGCCGCAACCCGGCGCACCGCGATTGCGCGCCAATGCAAGCCGGACAGCGCGCAACTGAATTCAGCGCCCGGACAAGAGCCTGCGCCGTGAGCCCCGCCAACAGCATGGCGAGCGCCAGGCATTCACCTCGCACATCCTGCAGTCCCCACCTCGAGCGAGCGGATCATCCGCCTCCCTCAGCCCTGCTGCAGCGCAACGGTCGCGGCCCGCACGACGCTGCGCGTCAATTGCGCGAGCACCGGGACCTCGAGACGGCTCACCTGCCAATAGAGTGCAACATCGACCGGCGAGTCCGCGGCGAGCTGAACGAGATCTCCCGAGGCGAGATACGGTTCGGCGAGCGTCAAGGGATTCATGCCCCAGCCGACGCCCGCGGCCGCCGCATCCAGGAAGGCGCGCGTGGAAGGCAGACGGTGCGCCGGCAGCGGCACGTGACGATGCACCTGTCGGCGCACCCAGTGATCCTGCAGCCGGTCATTGCGATCAAAAACGAGGCTCGGCGCCTTTGACAACGCTTGCGCAGTGATGCCCCCGTTGAACCACCGCTCGACGAACGCCGGGCTCGCCGTAGCCACATAGCGAAGCGCACCGAGCCGGCGGCTGCGGCAGCCTTGCACCGGCGCTCGCAGCGACGTCACGGCCGCGAGCACATGCCCGCGCCGCAGCCATTCGGCCGTGTGATCCTCGTCATCGAGGGTCAGGCTGAGCAGCGTCGCGTGCTCGCGCCCGAAGTCCTCCATGGCGCCGACGAACCATGTGCCGAGACTATCGGCGTTCACGGCGACACGCAGTTGCGCATGCAGATCGTCGGCACTGTCCCGAGGCAGCACCGGCAGCTCGCGCCGCAGTTCGGACTCCAGGACCGAGATCAACTCCGCATGTCGGCACAGGCGGGCACCGATCTCGGTCGCGATACACGGCTGACCGCGCACGATGAGCGTCGCGCCAATGCGCTCCTCGAGCAGCCGCACGCGCTGGGAGACCGCCGAGGGCGTGACGTGGAGCACCCGTGCGGCGCGCTCGAAGCTGCCTTCGCGCGCCACCGCCGCAATGGCGAGGAGCAAGGTCTCATCCAGCATCGGATCGCTCCGGGTCGGACATTAGTCGTTCTTCATCCAGATTAGCATTTCTAAGTTGCCTGCACATGCTCCGGCGGCGACACTGGCGTCATGATTGACACTGGATCACTGCAGGCATACGCGACGGGGCTGTCCCTCGGTCTCTCCCTCATCGTGGCGATCGGCGCGCAGAACGCCTTCGTCCTGCGCCAGGGGCTGTCGGGTGCGCACGTCGCGCTCGTCGTCGGCGTGTGCGTGCTCCTCGATGTAGCCTTGATGAGCGCGGGCGTCGGTGGCGTCTCCACGGTGCTCAATCGCAGCCCCTGGACCCTCGATGCCGTCGCGCTGGCCGGCGCGGCTTTCCTCGGCTGGTATGGCTTCGGCGCTGCGCAACGCGCCTGGCGGGGCGAATCACTGGTCGCCGCCGCGAGCGCGACCGCCGGCTCGGCGCGCCGGGTCCTCGCGCAGACACTGGCCGTCTCCCTGCTCAATCCCCACGTCTATCTCGACACCGTGCTGCTGGTGGGCACCGTCGGCGCGCAGCAACCGCATGGACTGCGCCTCGCGTTCCTGGCCGGGGCCTGCTCGGCCAGCCTCGGCTGGTTCGTAAGTCTCGGATTCGGTGCGCGGCTGATGGCCCCCGTGTTCGCCCGTCCCGCCGCGTGGCGAGTGCTCGATGCATTCGTCGCGTTGGTCATGTGGACGCTTGCGACGACGCTGCTGTTGAAAACTCTCTGAGCGGTTCG
>JAJXWE010000422.1 GCA_021781775.1 Pseudomonadota bacterium
CGGGATATCTCGAGCGGGTGCTCGCGGGCGGGCGCGACATCGCGCTCGTGCTGTTGCCGCTGCTCAACGACCTGCGGGCGGTGCGCGGCAGCGCGCTGCTGTCCGAGGGCACGTTGCTGCTGCTGAATCTGAAGTCGGACAAGCAGGCCCAGCCCCAGGCGCTTTCCCCGGGTGAGGCGCAGGTCACCGTCGAACAATGGTGCCGGCGCCTGCGTACGCAATTCCAGGCGGGCCTGATCGGCTGGATCCGCGGCGAGGCGGCTGAGCGCAATCTCGCGGCGCTCGCCTCGGTCGCCGAGACGCTCGAGAAATCCGCCACGCGCCAACCGGTCTTCCAGCTCTGGTGGGTGGTCGGCGCGGTGATCGAGGCGCTGCGCGAAGGCGGACTCGAGGGTGGCGTGTCGATCAAGCGCCTGCTCGGACTCGCCGACCGCGAGATGCGCCGGCTCTACGAGCTCGGCGAGCCGCGGTACTGCCAGAGCCCGCCGGTCGATTTGCTGAACAACCTGCTCTACTACGTGGGCCGCTCGGCCAGCAACGGCGCGCGCGTCGCGGCCGTGCGTGCCTCGTTCCGACTGACCGAGCTGCTGCCGGTCGATGAGACCATCGAGCAGGAGCGCGAAAGCCTCTCGGCGCCCAATGTCAAACTGATGCAGACCGTGGCGATGGCGATCCGCGAGGATCTCGCCAAGGTCAAGGAAGTGCTCGAACAGTTCGGGCGGCGCGGCACGACCGAGAGCGAAGAGCTGCGCCCGCAGGTCGCCCTGCTGCGCAAGATCGGCGATACCCTCGGGGTGCTCGGTCTCGGCGCGCAGCGCGCCACGGTACAGACACAGACCGACCGGCTGGAGCGGATGCTCGCCGGCGCCGAGTCCGTGGGCGAGCCGGCGTTGGTGGAGATCGCCGCCGCGCTGATCGCTGTGGAGGACCGACTCGACGACAATCTCGTCGGCATGATCCGGCCGACCGGTGCTGCGGGCGAGGGCGAGGGTGAGGATCGGGACTTTCAGCAGGTGCAGGCCGCGGTGCTGCGCGAGTGCACCCAGAATCTCGCCCTGATCAAGGAGGCGATCACGCAGAGCATCGGCGGCTCGCCCGATCCGGCAGCGCTCGACAGCTGGCAGGGACTGGTGACCGGGCTGAAGGCGGCGCTGCTGATGCTGGGCAAGACGCGCGCGGTGGAAGTCGTCGAGGGCATCGCCACGCAGCTGCGCCGCATCATGCGGCCGGGCGCCCCGGCGGTTCCGCCGGGCTGGCTCGATCGCCTGGCCGATGCCATCGTCAGCATTGAGTACTACATGGAGACGCTGCAGGCCGGCCGCAGCGATCCGTGGTACATGCTGGACAACGCCCAGTCCTGCCTGCAGTTCCTCGAGCGCACGCCGCAGACCGCGCCGCTCGCGGCGATCGAGCCGTCGGCGTTCGCCAAGACAGTCGTGATGATGCCCCCGGGGGAAACCCAGGCCGCAGCCACGGTGCCGGACTTCATGCTGCCCGCCCCGCCGCTCGGCGCCGAGCGGGGCCTGTCCTCCACGGCCAAGCTCGCCGCGCTCGCCGCGAATGCCAGCCCGGAGCTGGTCCGGCTGTTCGTCGAGGAGGCGCACGAGGAACTCGCGCGGATCCGCCAGCACTTCCCGCTCTGGGAACAGAATCCGCTCGACCGCGAGGCGCTCGAGATCGTGCGCCGCTCCTTCCACACCCTCAAGGGCAGCGGACGGATGGTCGGGGCGCGCGAGCTCGGTGAGCTTGCCTGGTCGGTCGAGAGCCTGCTCAACCGCCTGCTCGACAACACCCTGACGCGCAGCCCGGTGATCGTCGAGGAGCTGCGCGAGGCCATCGCCGCGCTGCCGCAGCTGATCGAACATCTCGAGTCGGGCCGCCCCGTGGTGACCGACGTTGCAGGGATCACCGCAACGGCCCATGCCATGGCCGCCGGACACGAACCGGACGGCGCCGAGACCCTGATCGCGGGGACGCCCGCGGCACAGCCCGCGTCGGTGCCGGCAGCGGCGGGCATGGACGAGGCGCTGCGTGAGATCTACGCGCGCGAGACCGAGACGCATGTCGCGACGATTCGGGCCTATCTCAAGGGCGAGGCGCACGCCCCGGAGCCGCACACCCTGCCCGAGGACGTCTATCGCGCCTGTCACACGCTCGCCGGCAGCTCGAAGGCGGCGCAGGCGCGGCATGGGGTGCGCCTGGCCGAGCCGCTCGATCACTGGATCCGACGGGCATTCACCAGCGGTGCCGGGCTCGGCACTTCGGATCTGACGCTGCTCGCCGACTGCATGACCGCGATGACATCGGTCGCCGAGCACCTCGAGGAGCCCACCGGGTATTTCGCCAGCCACCTGCTGCTGATCGAGCGTTTGGCCGAGGCCGAGCGGACGCTGGATGCGCGGATCGCCGCAAGCGCCCCCGCGCCGGAGGAGGGCTTTGCGCCAAATGCGGACATCGGCGCGGCGCCGATGGGTGAGACCGTCTCCGAGGCGCCGGCCGTCACGCCGGCGCAGCCCCCCGAGCCCGCCGCTCCGGTCGTCGACTACGACCCTGAGGTCGCCGCCGTATTCACCGAGGAGGCGCTCGAGCTGATCGAGGGATCGGAGCGGGCGCTTGCGGAGTGGCGTGCCTCCGCCGGCAGCGCCGAGCGCGCCTTCGCGCTGAAGCGCGCGCTGCATACGCTCAAGGGTGGGGCGCGCATGGCGGGAATCGTCGCGATGGGCGACCTCTCGCACGAGCTCGAAACTCTGGTCGGACAGGCCGAGGGTGGCGCGCTTGCGGCCGGCGACGCGGTCTTCGAGGTGATCCAGGCGAGTCTCGATCAGCTCGCCGCAATGCGCGAGGCCGTGGTGAACGGCCAGGGAGTTTCGCCGGCGCAGGCGACGATCGCGCGCATTCGTGCGCTGACCCAGCCCGGGGCCGGCGTCGTCGCCCCTGTGCCCGTCGCG
>JAJXWE010000423.1 GCA_021781775.1 Pseudomonadota bacterium
AACGACTGACGGATCCGGCCGACCGCACCCGTGTGAGCCGCGTGCGCGGCGACCGGCTGCGTAAGGGCGAGGTCGTGTTGGTGGAGGCCGGGGACTTCGTGCCGGGCGACGGTGAGGTGATCGAAGGGGCCGCTTCGGTCGACGAGAGCGCCATCACCGGGGAGTCCGCGCCCGTCATCCGCGAGTCCGGGGGGGACTTCTCCTCGGTGACCGGTGGAACCCGAGTGTTGTCGGACTGGATCGTGGTGCGCGTCCTCGCCAATCCCGGCGAGACCTTCATCGACCGCATGATCGCGATGGTCGAGAGCGCCAAGCGACAGAAGACCCCGAACGAGATCGCCCTCACCATCCTGCTCGTGGCGCTCACGCTCGTGTTTCTGTTTGCCACCGCGACGCTTCTACCGTACTCGATTTACAGCACGACCGTGACCGGGCTCGGCAAGCCGGTCACCCTGACGGCGCTCATCGCGCTGCTCGTGTGCCTCATCCCGACGACCATCGGCGGATTGCTCTCGGCCATCGGAGTCGCGGGCATGAGCCGCATGATGCAGGTCAATGTGATTGCAACGTCGGGACGGGCGGTGGAGGCCGCCGGCGACGTCGATGTGCTGCTGCTCGACAAAACCGGCACCATCACGCTCGGCAACCGCCAGGCGGCAGCCTTCGTGCCGGCTGCCGGGGTGAGCGAGGAGGAACTCGCCGATGCCGCGCAGCTGGCCTCGCTCGCTGACGAGACTCCCGAAGGCCGCAGCATCGTGGTGCTTGCCAAGCAGCGCTTCCGGCTGCGCGAGCGGGATCTGTCCTCCCTGCACGGGACGTTCGTGCCGTTCTCGGCTCACACACGCATGAGCGGGGTCGACCTCGGCAGCCGGCAGATCCGCAAGGGCGCCGTCGATGCCATCCACCGGCACGTCGAGGGGTTCGGGGAGGCCTTCCCGAAGGCGGTGCTCACCACAGTGCAGGAGGTCGCGCGGCGCGGCAGCACCCCGTTGCTGGTGAGCGACGGTGGGCGGGTGCTCGGGGTGATCGAGCTGAAGGACATCGTCAAGGGTGGCATCAAGGAGCGCTTCGGCGAGCTGCGCAGGATGGGAATCAAGACCATCATGATCACCGGCGACAATGCCCTCACGGCCGCCGCCATCGCCGCTGAGGCGGGCGTCGATGATTTTCTCGCTGAGGCGACGCCGGAGGCGAAGCTTAATCTCATCCGTGCTCACCAGGCCGAGGGCCGGCTGGTGGCGATGACCGGGGACGGCACCAACGACGCACCGGCACTGGCGCAGGCGGATGTTGCGGTGGCGATGAATACCGGCACCCAGGCCGCCAAGGAAGCCGGCAACATGGTGGATCTCGATTCCAATCCGACCAAACTCATCGAGGTGGTCGAGACGGGCAAGCAGATGCTCATGACGCGCGGTTCGCTGACCACCTTCAGCATCGCCAATGACGTCGCCAAGTACTTCGCGATCATTCCGGCGGCGTTTGCGACCACCTACCCGCAGCTCGATGCACTCAACATCATGCATCTGACCAGTCCCTTCTCGGCGATCCTCTCGGCGGTGATTTTCAATGCGCTCATCATCATTGCGCTCGTTCCGCTCGCTCTCACGGGCGTGCGCTACCGCCCGCTCGGCGCGGCGCGGCTGCTACGGCGCAACCTGCTGATCTATGGCGTCGGGGGTATCCTGGTGCCGTTCGCCGGCATCAAGCTGATCGACATGACGCTCACGCTGCTGCATCTGACCTGAGTGAAGCGCGCCATGAAGAACATGCTTCGTTCCGCGATAACGCTGCTTGCCGCCATGGTGGTGCTCGTCGGGGTCGCCTATCCCCTGGTCATCACCGGCGTGGCGCGGGTCGTCTTCCCCACCCAGGCCGCCGGGAGCCTCATCGTGCGCCACGACCGCCTGATCGGCTCGCGGCTCATCGGCCAGCCGTTCAGCGAACGGCGATATTTCTGGAGCCGTCCCTCGGCAACCGCTCCGCAGCCCTACAACGGTCTCGACTCCGGCGGCTCGAACCTCGGTCCGTTGAACCCCGCGCTGCTGGCGCAGGTGCGGGCGCGCGTCGCCGCCCTTCGGGCGGCAGATCCGGGCAATGCGGCGCCCGTGCCGGTCGATCTCGTGACGGCTTCGGCAAGCGGACTCGACCCCGACATCAGTCTTGCGGCGGCCTATTACCAGGCCGGCCGCGTGGCGCGGGTCCGCGGCCTGCGTGTCGCCGAGGTCCGCGCCCTCATTGCTGCGCATGCCCGTGGCGGTTCGTTGGGTGTCCTCGGTGACCCGCGGGTCAACGTTCTGGAGCTGAATCTCGCGCTCGACGCTATGAAATAATCTGTCCATGAACCGGCCCACCCCGACGGTCGAGCAGCGCCCGGATCCCGAGACGCTCCTGGCTCGCGTTCAGGCCGAGGAGGCGCGGGCGGGGCGCGGACGACTGCGCATTTTCTTCGGCGCCTCGGCCGGGGTCGGTAAGACCTACTCGATGCTGCAGGCCGCGCGCAGCGCGCAGGCGGCCGGTACCGACGTGGTGATCGGCTATCTGGAGCCGCACGGCCGGGTCGAGACCGAGCAACTCGCCGAGGGGCTCGAACACCTGCCGACGCTCGCGGTCAGCTACCGGGGCATCGTGCGCCAGGAGTTCGATCTCGACCGCGCGCTCGCGCGCCGGCCGCAGATCCTGCTGGTCGATGAGCTGGCGCATTCCAATCTGATCAGCGGCGTGCCGCAGCCGCGCCATCCGAAGCGCTGGCAGGACATCGAGGAGGTGCTCGCGGCGGGCATCAGCGTCTGGACCACTGTCAACGTCCAGCACCTGGAGAGCCTCAACGACCTCGTCTACCAGACCACCGGCGTGCGGCAGAGCGAGACGCTGCCCGATCGCGTGTTCGACGAGGCGAACGACATCGAGCTGATCGATCTGCCGGCCGACGATCTGCTGGCG
>JAJXWE010000424.1 GCA_021781775.1 Pseudomonadota bacterium
GCGGGTCATGGCCTCCTCGGCCGGAAACTTGTGCGCCAGCGCCCAGCGGGGCGCGCGCGAGACGAACCCGAGGCGAGTCTGGTACGCCAGGCGCTCGACTTTGTAGACCACCCCGTCGATCTGATAGGTCAGATGCGCCCGCCGCTCGCCCATCTGGCGGTAGTACTGCAGACACTCCTCGACGCCCTGCACACGCCGGCCCTCGGGACAGACCGGCAACCCCCACCGGCGCAGCGCCTCGAGCAGCTCACTCTGGCGCTGCGGGAGCTCCCAGCCGCTGACGCTGCCGAGTCCGTAGCAGTACATCTGCAGGGGGCGCGTGGCGGTGATGCGCGGATCGAGCTGACGCAGGCTCCCGGCGGCGGCGTTGCGCGGGTTGACGAAGGTCTTCTCGCCGCGGGCCTCGGCCTCACGGTTGAGCCGCTCGAACCCCTTCAGCGGCATGAACACCTCCCCGCGCACCTCCAACAGCGCCGGGGCGGGCGGGCGCAAGCGCAGCGGCACCGCCCTGAGGGCGCGCACGTTGACCGTCACGTCCTCACCGGTGAAGCCGTCCCCGCGGGTGGCGGCCCGCTCGAGCAGGCCGTCGCGATAGATCACCGTCACGGCCAGCCCGTCGAGCTTCGGCTCGGCCAGATACTCCAGTGGCTCGTCCGTCCCGAGCCGCTCCCCGGCCCGCCGGTCGAAGGCCCGTACCTCCTCGTCGCTGAAGGCGTTGTCGAGCGAGAGCATGGGCACCTCGTGCACCACCTCGGCGAACGAGGCGCTCGGGGTGCCCGCCACGCGCTGCGTGGGGGAATCCGGGGTGATGAGCTCCGGGTGCGCGGCCTCGAGGGCGCGCAGCTCGCTCATGAGCGCATCGTAGTCGGCGTCCGGGATCTCCGGATCGTCAAGTCCGTAGTAACGGTAGTCGTGGTGGGCGATGTCGGTGCGCAGCGCGGCGATGCGCGCGCGCGCGCCGAGGCTCACGACCGTGCCCCGCCCGGATCGGCCGCGAGCGTCTCGCGCAGCTCGGCAAGCCGCGCCTCGCTCAGTGGCTCGCCGAGTTCGTCCTGCACTTCACCCTGCAGGCGCTCATTGAGGTTTAGCGCCGCCCCGAGCAGCGCCTCGAAGGCCTCGCTCGCCGGCAGCGAGCCCGGCAGAACGGTGAAGAGGTTCAATCCCGCATAGCGCTGAGCGTCCATGGCATCGAGGTCGAACGTCCCCGGGCGCGTCAGCGAAGCGACACTCACCAGCGCGCACCCGTACGCATCCGGCAGGTGAAAGATCTCGAAGCGGCCGAGCCGAAACCCCTCGGCGGCGAGCGCCAGGCGCAGCAGCCGACCGGAGAAGCGCTCCTCGGGCGCAATCAGCCGCAGCGCCAGGATGTGGCGCATCTCATCGGGCGGCCACTCGACCCGCGGCGGCTCATCGGCGCCCACCGGGGCCGGTGGCGGGGAGAGCACCGGCGGCTCGGGCGGCTCGATGAGCCTCGGCGGCGCACTCGCCCCGAGAATGCGGACCGGGCCGACGCCCTCCTCGAGGGCATCCCAGTCTTGCGCCGCGGCGAGCGGATACGCCGCGGCAGGCGCCACGGGCGCCTCGTCCTGCGCAGGCGCATCGACCAGCACCGTCGGCAACTCCGCGAGCGGATCGGGCGCGGCGCTCTCGCGCCAGGACTCCTCGGCCCCCGGGGCGGTCTCGAACGAGTCCTCCCCGATCCACGGCTCTGCGGCCTCGCCACGCACATGCTCCTCGGCATGCGGCAGACCGCCGACCTTCGGCTCGCTCGGCGCATGTGTCGCGCCGAGCGGCGTGCCGCGACCCTGCCGCGGGCGACGCCACTCCCACAACGCCAGTGCGGCGATGAACACCCCGCCGAGGATGAGCAGTGTCCAGCGCAACTGCGACACGGTGACTCCCCGAAACATCAGACGGCGGCCAGCCGGACCGCCTCGTCCACATCCACGGCCACCAGCCGCGACACCCCCGCCTCGTGCATCGTCACGCCGAGCAGCTGGGCGGCCAGTTGCATGGTGGTCTTGTTGTGAGTGATGAAGATGAACTGTACGCGCTCGGACATCTCCCGGACAATGTCGCAGAAGCGCCCGACGTTGGCCTCATCGAGCGGCGCATCCACCTCATCGAGCAGACAGAACGGCGCGGGGTTCAGATCGAAGATCGAGAACACCAGCGCCACCGCGGTGAGCGCCTTCTCCCCACCGGAGAGCTGGTGGATGGAGCTGTTCTTCTTCCCCGGCGGACGCGCCATCACCGATACCCCGGCATTGAGCACGTCGTCCCCGACGAGCTCAAGGTACGCATGTCCCCCGCCGAAGAGGCGCGGGAACTTCTCCTTCATGCCGCTGTTGATCTTCTCGAAGGTCTCCTCAAAGCGCGTGCGCGTCTCCTTGTCGATGCGCCGCATCGCCTCCTCGAGAGTCTCCAGCGCGCTGGTCAGGTCGGCGAACTGCCGATCGAGGTACTCCTTGCGTTCGGTCTGCTCGGTGAGCTCCTCGATCGCCGCGAGATTGACCTGCCCCAACTTCTCGATGCCGGCGCGCAGCTCCGCGAGGTTCTGCTCCCACTGCGCCACGGTGGCCTCGCTGAGCAGTCCCTGCTCGACCTCGGGGAGCTCCAGGTGCGTGGCGCTGAACTGCTCAAAGAGCGACTCGCGCCGCACGCGATTCTCCTGCGCCGCAAAGCGCGCCGCCTCCATCGCCTCGCGGGCATGGTGGGCGCGCCGCTCGGCCTCGGTGCGCTGCTGCTCGAGCGTGCGCATCGCGATGTCGACTTCCTCCAGCGCCGCACGCGCCGCAGCGAGCTGCTGCTCGACTTCGAGCCGCTGTGAGAGCGCCTCGTTCAGCCGCGCCTCGAGCGCGAGCACCGGGGCATCGCCGCCGGAGAGTTCCTGCTCGAGCTCCTCACGACGCCGCTCGAGCTGCACGCGCTGCTCACCCATG
>JAJXWE010000425.1 GCA_021781775.1 Pseudomonadota bacterium
GATTGCGGAGGCGGCCTATTACCACGCGGAGCGTCGTGGCTTCGCGCCGGGAGGCGAGGAGCAGGACTGGCTCAGGGCCGAAGCGGAAGTCGATGTGCTGCTGAAGACCGCTGCGCACGGCAGGCGACCGCAGTAGGGCCGAGGGCCCCCGGGCGACGGGGGCTTCCTCGATTGCCATGCATCGCGAGCCAGACCGGGGCGTGCACCGTCCGGTAGCTGCTGGCGTGTCCCGGGGCGTGTTTGCGCGGCAGTGCGGTTGCCGCGATGCCCGTGACGCAGGAGCCTGCCAACACCGGGAGAAACCGCGGTGAGTGGCGGCCGCGATCGGCCCGATGCGGCCGAGGCGCGCAGCGCGGATGAACGGCTCGAAGCGCGCGTGGCGTTTGGATCTTGCCGAGGCGCCGCTCGGGTACGCCTCGGCTAATTGAGAACCAACGAAAGACGCTTGCGGTAATCCTTGACCAGCGCAGGACGGTCCGCCGCAAGTTCGAGGACGGACAAGAAGGTCTGCCGGGCAGCGCCGTCATCGTACTGGCGGTTGCGCCGGATCACCTCGAGCAGCTCCTCGAGCGCCTTGTCGAGCTCGTCGTCGGCGATGTAACGCTGCGCAAGCGCTGAGCGCGCCTGCAGATCGTTCGCATCCGCGGCGACCCGTGCGCGCAGACTTGCGAGGTCAGGCAGCGCGGCCGCGGCGAGCAGACTGGACAGACGCACCTTGAGGGCGGCGAAGCGCGTGTCCGCCTGGCCGCGAGCCCCGAGGGCCGCGAGCGCCCGGTCTGCCTCTGCCAGCTGTTTCGCATCCGGCGTTCCCGGCAGGCGATTCAGCAGAACCTCGGCAAGGTCGAGTCGCGCCTCGTCATTGCCGGCGTCGGACTCGATGGCTGCATGCAGTGCGCCGAGTGCGCCGGGGAAGTCCCCTTGACCGATCAGCTGATGGGCGCGGCGCCGCTCGGCTTCGGAGGAGCCCGGTAGCAGCCGCTCGAGGAACTCCTTCACCTGACTCTCGGGCAGCGCCCCGATGAACCCGTCGACCGGGTTGCCGTCGATGAAGGCGAGCACGTAGGGGATGCTGCGCACCATGAACCGCTGGGACAGTTCCGGGTTCTCGTCGGAGTTGACCTTGACCAGCTTGAACCGCCCGCCGAGCGCGGCCTCGACCCGCTCGAGCACCGGTCCGAGGGCGCGGCACGGCCCGCACCACGGCGCCCAGAAATCCACCAGCACGGGAATTTGGCGCGAGGCCTCGATGACTTCGTGCTCGAACGTGGTCGCAGTGACTTCGATCATGCCTTCTCTCCGTGCCGGGCTAGCCGTTTATCGGGACGCCGGGCACAGATTTCAACCGGGCGCGCGCACGTCCCGGCGGTGCTTCAGCCGGCGCCGGCAGCTGCACGACAATCCGGCCCTCGCCGGGCATGAAGCGCGCATCGCCGCCGTGGCTGCGCGCCACCTGCCGCACGATGGCGAGGCCGAGCCCGGAGCCGGGGGTCTGCGCGTTGATCCGGTGGAAGCGCTCGAAGACCGACTCCTCCTGCCCCGCGGGCACTCCGGCTCCCTCGTCGCGCACCTCGATGCGCAGCGCCTCGCTCTCTGCGGACGCAGGGATGATGCGCGCGCTCACCGTGCCGCGGCCGTGTACCAGCGCGTTATCAAGAAGATTGCGCACCATGTCGCGCAGATCGTCGGCGCGCCCGTGGATCTGCACGGCGTCCGGCACGTTCACCTCCAGACGCCGTCCCTGCGCCTCCATCAGCGGCAGGACCTGCGCGGCCGCCTCGCGTGTCAGGCGCGACAGATTCACCACCGGTAGCGTCTCTTCGCGCCGCTCGTAGGAGAGGGCCTCCTTGCGGGCGAGGTCGATCAGCTGCTCGACCAGCCGGCCCATCTGGCTGAGTTCGCGCTCGACGGCCGGCCAGTCCGTGCTGCCGGTCAGGCGGGCGCGCTGCAGTCTGAGGTTCAGCACCGCGAGCGGCGTACGCAACTCGTGCGCGGCGTCGGCCGTCAGCCGTCGCTCGATCGCGTACGCACGCGAGAGACGGTCGAGCGCGCCGTTGACCGCCTCCACGAGCGGTTGGATTTCACGCGGTAGCCCGCCGGCCGGGATGCGCAGGTCCGGCTGCTGCGGTCCGACACGGGCCGCTTCCCGCGAGGCACGCTCGATCGGCTGCAGGCTCCAGTCGCTGATCAGCCACATCAGTCCTAGTGCGAGGACGGCGAAGACGATGAGCACCGAAACATGCTCGGAGTCCTCCTCGAAGAGACTGTCTACCAGCGTACCGCTGCTCACGTTGCGACGGGCAACGACGACGCTGCGTCCGCCCGGGGCGCGGGCCGCCACGATCGGTTGCTTGCCGGAGCCGACGCCGATGAATTCCACCGGGCCGAGCGGTCCGCGCGCATCGACCGGGATGAACGGTAGCGGGGCCGCGAGATTCGCCGACCAGGCGAGCGGCCGATGATCGGGCCCGAACACCGTGAACGTAAAGCCCCGCGACGGGTCGGCGTACGCACGCTGCCAGTCGCGCGGCAGATCCACATGGACCATGCCCGGTGCGTCGAACCGCAGTCCCTCCAGGAGCTCGCGGGCCTGGTTCTGCAGGGTGCTCGCCTGCAGCCCGTCGATGATGTTGTGCACCTCGAGACGGTAGGAGACGAACGAGGCACCGAGCCCGAGGGCGAACAGGGCGAACATCACCCCGAGCAGACGCAACCGCAGGCTGTGAGAGCGGCTCATGCGGAGGGTGCCTCGGTCAGCCGGTAGCCGATGCCCCATTTGGTCTCGATCGATACCGCGGCGTGCGCCTGCGCCAGCTTGCGCCGCAGGCGCGAAACCGCCGCCTCGAGCGCGTTCGCGCTGCCGGCGTCCTCCATCGCGTAGAGTCGATCCTCCAGCCGGTCCTTGGTGATCACCTGGCCCGGCACCCGCAGCAACTCCT
>JAJXWE010000426.1 GCA_021781775.1 Pseudomonadota bacterium
TAGGGTCGTTCGCGACAGCCGTCGCAGCAATGCCGGCGCTCATCGTCAGGTCAACATCATCGGCAGCCTGTGCCGTCGAGCCGTTCGTCCCGAGCGTGCTGGTGTCGATGGCGGATGAGACGGCGTAAGCGCCCGCCGCGAGCGTCTGCGCGCCTGCGGAGAAGGTGACGGCAGTAACCGGGCCTCGAAGTGGAGTTGTGGTAGCCATTACGTCAGAGCCTCGATGAGAGTGGGCACGTCGATCTGCGCTCCGTACTGGCTAGAGACAGCGGAGGTCGTGAAGATCGCCTCCAGGCGCGTGGCCGCGCGTTGCGAGAGGGCGAGGATGTTCGCGTAGGTCTTGCTGGTCGCCGGAAAGATGGCCGTGAGCCCCGTGGCAACATTGGGGTTTGTGAAGTCGATGGTCTGCGCGAGGCCGGCGAGCTGCAGCATGTTGAGCTGCGGGGCCGTGAGCGCGAGCACATCGGTTGCCACCATGGCGTGAAAGAGGTCCGTGTTGGAGACGTCCGTGCGCGTGAGCATGGTAGTGCTCGGGGCATTCAGGTACGCACAGCACATCCCCCGGCTCCCGGCGTTCCAGTACCCGAGAGCGACGGGGTCTGCAGTGACTGCGGCCTTGATCGCCGCAAGATCTGTCGCGGAGAAACTCACGACTACACCGACAGGGTGAGCGACACGGACAACGTGTCCCCGCTCGCCACAGCCTTGTTGCCGCCCGTGAAGGCACCCTCCGAATAGATCGTGCCGGTGGTCGTGCCCCCTTTGGTGCTGTCCGATACGGAGAAACCCCCCGCAATCGTGGCCGTTGCATTGATCGAGAACTGCACTGCGGCGGAGGTGCTCATGGAGCCACCGGACGCCGCGCTATACGCGATCGTTCCGCGCGCGGCCTGGGTGTAGTCGGTGTTCTCGGTCCAGCCGGCGTGGGATGTGATCACATCGGCCGCTGCAAATGTCGGCGTAGTGCCGCCATCGACCAGTCCCATGTACGCCGCGACCGCAGCGACGGAACCCGTGGCCAGGATGTAGTTGAGTCCCGCCGTGGTGACGAGGTTGTCGAACTCGTCGGCCCACTTGAGGTTTCCCGCGCCATCCCGACACTCGAAAGCGTAGTGCAGGTGCGGCGCGTTGATCTTTTCGACGTTCAGCATGGCGGTTGCTCCAGGCAATAGGTGGCCCTCCGGCGACATGGCGCCGGTGAGCCAGGAGGAAGGGATCAGATCGAGTTGTCGGGTTTCGAGCCGGTGAGGACGGCCAACGCGTCATGCGCGCGGCGGATGTCGCCGGCAATCGCAAGTTCGCAGTGACCGCTCTGCAGGTGGTTCAGGCAGTACCCGAGCACGCGAGCCCAGCGGGCCGGCGCTGCTTTGCGCAGTTCGAGCCCGCAGTGGGCGGAGATCGTGATATCCGCCTCGCGCCAGATCGCCCAGGCACACATCACGTCCACGGCCGTACAGAGCACGCGGGTGTAGGCGTAGCGAGACCAGGCCATCACTTACCCCTAGCCGCCCTGATCGCCCCTCCCAAGGCGTTCAGGCTCGAGGGGTGCATCACGACGTAGCCGCCGAGGCCGATCTTGAGGACGTTCCAAGCGTTCACGAACTCAGGATCGTTCGGGTATGCCGGCGTCCAGCCGAGGAGGTGCGCGACCAAGGCGCCCGCGATCAGCAGCATGATGAGCGGGCGCCAGTCCGCAGCCAGCCAGTGCTTGCTCTGCGCTTCGGCCTGCACGATGCCGGCAGCGGCGAGATTCTGCTTGACCTCACCGTCAAGCTCGGCGAGCTGCCCCTGCTGCGACAGCTCCAACAGTTTCATCTTGGCTGCGGCCGCGGCTGCGGGGTCCGGGAGGATGCGATCCAGGAGCTTCGAGACCGGGCCGATCAAAAGTGAGAAAATACCCATAGGTCACCTCAGTGGGTCAGCGGCGCGATCCCGCGCTACGAGAGAGTCGAAACGGCGCAGAGCCGCAGTGAGCTGCGCGGCGAGGTCAACGCGGATTTGCTCCTCGGGACGCGGCGGTCCTTCGGGGGCATAGCCGCTTTCGCGCTGCCGCCGCGCATACCAATCCCGGGTGCCGTGCTCGAGGCAGTAGAGCGCGTTCGTCCCGGGACGCCGGTGCTTGTCACAGCCAGGGTGGCAACACTTGCGTGGGTGCCGTGGGCAGCGCCTCAATGGCGAGCGCGAGCTGCTGATACCCTGCACTGATGGCTCGGTACGCATCGGCCAGGTCGGTCAGAGCTCGACCGGCTGGCCGAGGGCCAAAGGGACGGTGGTATCGACGGTGACCGTCGCCGCGGGGGAAAAGTCCGATTCGTTCCCGCTGGCATCCATGTTGGTGAAAGCGAAGTCGTAGGCACCGGAGAGCCCTGCCGGAAGCTGCGCGGTGATGTTCCCGAGGTCCCACACCTCGACGCCCGCGGCGTCTTTGACGGTGGCGAACCCCGAGATTGGCCCCAAGTCGAGCCGATACGTCTGCGTGTATCTCGGCGTCATCGGATGGGCGCCGAAGTAGGCCACGATGTGGTCCGTGGTGGGGATCGCGGCGTTGATCGGGATACCGAAGTCTTTGAGAGGGGCGATCTTGCTCATGCTGGCGGTCTCTTGGTGAAGTGAAGGACGACTCCGAGCGGCGTCGGTTTGCCTAGCGTGGTCGGTGGCGACCACACGGCGACATTGCTCGGTGCGCTGGTCTCGCCCCCGGTAGTGGTGGCAAATGCGCGAATGCAGACTGGCGACAGGCCCACCGGGAAGGCCCATGTGGCGAGTGCGGCGCCGGCAACGGTGGTTGGCACCGTCGCCGCGCTCTGAAGCGTGCCGAAGGCGGTCCCAACACAGGAACCCCACTGCACCGTGACGGATGCGAGATCGGTGAGCGTGGAACCGTCTGTGTTGGCGGTCGGATTCGTCCAGCTCAC
>JAJXWE010000427.1 GCA_021781775.1 Pseudomonadota bacterium
TCTGAATTTCGCCTACTCTGCAACGGGAGTTGCCTGATGAACGCAGATCGCAAGACCCGGACTCGTGTGGATACCACCCGCGTGATCCATGCCCCGACCGGTACGCAGCGCACGGCCAAGAGCTGGCTGACGGAAGCGCCGCTGCGCATGCTGATGAACAACCTCGATCCGGCCGTGGGCGAGCGTCCGGCCGAGCTCGTCGTGTACGGCGGCATCGGGCGGGCCGCGCGCGACTGGGAGAGCTACGACATCATCGTCGCGACGCTGCGTCGGCTCGAAGCCAACCAGACGCTGCTCATCCAATCGGGCAAGCCGGTCGGGGTGTTCACCACCCACGAGGACGCCCCGCGCGTGCTGATCGCCAATTCCAATCTGGTGCCGCGGTGGGCGAGCTGGGAGCACTTCAACGAGCTCGATCGCAAGGGTCTGATGATGTTCGGGCAGATGACCGCCGGCTCGTGGATCTACATCGGCAGCCAGGGCATCGTGCAGGGCACCTACGAGACGTTCGTCGAGATGGGCCGGCGTCACTTCGGGGGTAACCTCGCCGGTCGCTGGCTGCTCACCGCCGGACTCGGCGGCATGGGCGGTGCGCAGCCGCTCGCGGCCGTGATGGCCGGGGCCTCGTGTCTCGCGATCGAGTGCCAGCGCTCGCGCATCGAGATGCGGCTGCGCTCCGGCTACCTCGATCACGCGGCCGAGACGATCGATGAGGCGCTTAAGATCGTGCAACACGCCTGCGCCGAGAAGCGCGCCGTGTCGGTCGGACTGCTCGGCAACGCCGCCGAAGTGCTGCCCGAGCTGTACCGGCGGGGTGTGCGTCCCGACATGCTCACCGACCAGACCTCGGCGCACGATCCGTTGAACGGCTACCTGCCCATCGGCTGGAGCGTCGAGCGGTGGATCGAGATGCGCACGCGCGATCCGCAGGAGGTGATGCGCGCGGCGAAGGCCTCGATGGCCGTGCACGTGCGCTCGATGCTCGACTTCCACGCCGCCGGGGTGCCGACCGTGGACTACGGCAACAACATCCGCCAGGTGGCGCTCGAGGAAGGCGTGAAGAACGCGTTCGACTTCCCGGGCTTCGTGCCGGCGTACGTCCGGCCGCTGTTCTGCCGCGGCATGGGCCCATTCCGCTGGGCGGCGCTGTCGGGCGACCCAGAGGACATCTACCGCACCGACGCGAAGGTCAAGGAGCTGCTGCCGCACGACGCGCACCTGCACCATTGGCTCGACATGGCGCGCCAGCGCATCCACTTCCAGGGGCTGCCCGCGCGTATCTGCTGGGTCGGTCTCGGCGACCGACACCGGCTCGGACTGGCGTTCAACGAGATGGTCGCGCGCGGGGAGCTGAAGGCGCCGGTGGTCATCGGCCGGGACCACCTGGACTCCGGTTCGGTCGCCTCGCCCAACCGCGAGACCGAGGCGATGCGCGACGGCTCGGATGCGGTGTCCGACTGGCCGCTGCTCAACGCGCTGCTCAACACCGCATCAGGCGCGACCTGGGTGTCGCTGCATCACGGCGGCGGTGTTGGAATGGGATTCTCCCAACATGCCGGCGTGGTCATCGTGTGCGACGGCAGTGACGCGGCCGCGCGCCGCATCGCGCGGGTGTTGTGGAATGATCCGGCGAGCGGCGTGATGCGCCATGCCGATGCCGGCTATCCCGAGGCCATCGCCTGTGCGCGGGAGAAGGGACTCGACTTGCCGGGCATCCTCACCGACCCGGCTTGAGCGCGGCATCGCCGAGGTGACATATCACGGCGCGCACGCGACATAAGAGCGTGCGCGCCGTCGGGCGTCGTTGCGTTATGTACGCAAAAAACTACGAGAAATACGCTCTGAGATCTACGCCGCATCGGCGTGCTTGACTCGCGGCGCGCGTGCCTCGAAACTGCTCGCCGTGATAAGGGCAAACCCGTCGAAAGACGGGGACGCAAAGCCACCGGTCTTCGGGACGATCCCATGACGGCGGGGCTGCCACGAGCGCGCATCGGGCGCATCGTCTGCTTCCTCCGCTTTCTCCGGATGCGCCGCCGGCCGATCGGGGCATTTCTTCCGAGCGTCCGAGAGACATGACACCAGCGGAAAATCTGGCGCCGCTCCCTGAGACCGGCGCGCCATCATCGGTGGAGCCCGCCGCCGAAGCGGGTCCGTACGTCATCAACCTGTGCTCCTCGAGCACACCCATGGCGCTGCCGCGCGCCGACCTGCCCGACCTGAAGCGCTTTACGTTCTTCGTCAGCCGCCGCTTCGAGGAAGGCCGCGAGCGGTTCCGGCTGCACATGGGATTCTTCGCCACGCAGGCTGAGGCCGAGAGCTGGCTGGGCCTGGTGCGCGAGGTGTATCCCGGCGCGTGGACGGGCGAGGCGCCGGGCAAGAAGCTGCGCGCGCGCGCGGTTGCGGCTGCCGAGGCGCAGGCCGCGTATGCGGCCGGACCGCACTCGGCTGCGCCCCAGGTGGAGCCGCCGACCCCGCCGCCCGCTGCGGTGGAGGTCGTGAGCGAACTCTCCCTGGTCGAGGCGGATGACCCGGCCGTCACGGCAGCGCCGCCGGCGGCCAAGCCAGCAGCTGCCACGGCCGTTGCCCCGCTGGCGATCACCGAGGTGCCCGTTCCGGCGCCGGTCGCGGCTCCGCCCGTGCTGGCCGCGGTGCCGCTCGCCGAGCCGGTGAGCACGCCGTCACGCCCGGTGCCGACGCTGCAGCCGCCGGCTCCCCCTGCAGCGCCGCAGCGCGGCAAAGCCGCGCCTGCCGCCCGCCAGGTGAAGCCCGTCGCTGCGCCGAAGGCGGCCACCGCGGCCCGCAAGACGCCGGTGTTCGACAATTCCAACATCAAGGAAGTACTCGCCTCGCTCGACGAGCCGCACGGCTCGGCCGGGCAGACCCAACAGCTGTCGCTGGCCGGCGCT
>JAJXWE010000428.1 GCA_021781775.1 Pseudomonadota bacterium
TCCGCGAGGCTCAGCCGCCAGGCGAATCCCTCGCCATGGGCCGGCTCGCGGGCAATCTCGAGGGTTGTGCCCCGTCCATTGCGCCAGGGCATGGCGCGGTAGGATTGATGTTTGAGGACCTTCGGTCCAGGTGTCTTGCGATGGATCACGCGCCGCAGTCTACGGTTTGATCCCGAGGTCGAGCTAGTGGCGGGCGGCCCACGGCGCGAGGCGGATCCCGTTGGCACATCCCCTCCCGTGGAAAGAGCGACGCACGATTCCGGTCCGCTTGCCGGCGCGACGCCGTGCTTGCGGGTCGGACCGACTGCGGTGCGCATGCAGAATCTTGTTGCGAATATTCATATAGCTTCATGATGTATAGAGTTTATTTTTCGAGATCTCTGGGCCGGCGCGCCTGGATGCGCGGGGAGTCCACGACTCTGTCGGCCCGACCGGCTGTTATCGCGTGCGCGCCGCCGCAGTGCGAGAATGCGGCGATCATCCTATTCCGATCGCTGCTGCCCAGGGGCTCGACGTCGCACCGTGCTGCTGAAGACGAAGATATCGCCGCCGAAGCAGGGCGTGGTGGTGCTCAAGCGCGAGCGGTTGCTCGAGCGGCTCTCCGCAGGTCGATCGCGGCGCGTGACGCTGCTCGAGGCGCCGGCCGGCTTCGGCAAAACGACGCTGCTTGCGCAGTGGCGTGAGCGACTGCTCGCCGAGGGCGTGCGCGTGGCGTGGCTGACGCTCGATGCGGACGACAGCGCGGAGCGGCTCGCGGCCTATATAGCCTTCGCCTTGCAGGAGGCGGGTGTCGAGATGTCTGCGACCGGTCTGCTGAAGGACGGATATCTGGGTGCGCCCGCTGGCACGCCGGCCGTGCATGCGGTACTGCATGCGGCTACCCGCGCCCGGCAGGAAATCTGCCTCATTCTTGACGATGTCGAAAGAGTCACTGACACCGACGTCCAGGGGCAGCTCGATACGCTGATCCGCTACGCGCCGGAAAATCTGCATGTTGCGCTCGCGGCGCGCGTCAACCCCGGCTTGTCGCTGTCTCACCTTGCGCTGATGGGGCAGGTGAGTGTCATCGATGCGGGCAGCCTGCGTTTCACGGCGGCGGAAACGAGCGCCTGTCTCGCCGGCTCGGTGGCGGCTCACGACCTGGGCGCCGTGCGCGAGCAGACCGAGGGCTGGCCCGTCGCACTGCAGATCGTGCGCGCGCTTGCTGCGCAGGAGCCGCTCGAGAAGCGAGGCGTGCGGCGGGATCATTCACCGGCCGTGGCCGAAACCTATTTAACCGAGCAGCTCGTGCGCAGGCTCACCGAGCCGCAGCTGCAGTTCCTGTGTGACATCAGCCTGCTGGATGCGGTCAGCGTCGAACTCGCCGATCACGTGCGCGACGGACAGGATGCCGCGCAGATCCTGCACAGCCTGGAGTACCTCGCGGCGCTGATACCGGCCCTGGAGGGCGCCGCCGGCCACGTGCGGCTGCATCCCATGCTGCGCGAGCACTTCGCGGCGCTGGCCGGTCGCTCGCCGGCGCGCTGCGCGCGGGTACACCGGCGCGCAGCGCAGTGGCTGGTTCGCACGCAGAATCTCCTGGCCGCCTTGCGCCACGCCAAGGCCGCCGGCGACAAGATGCTCACCGGGGCGCTGATCCTGCAGGCGGGGGGTGTGTCAATCTGGATTCGTCACGGCATGGAGGAGGTCATCGCGGCGGAGCGGCTGATTGACGAGGAGATGATTGCCGCCATGCCGCGGCTTGGGCTGATGCGCGCCATCGTGCTCATCAAGCAGTCGCGACTGCATGAGGCGCGTGCCCAGTACGACCGGGTGGCCGCCGCGACGCACGGCTTCTCGCCGGACTGCGCTCCGGAGGACGCAGCGGCGCTGCGGCGCGAGGGGCAGTTCATCCACTCGATGCTGGTGATTTATTGCTGCTTGCCGCTGAGCGAGGCGCATCTGCGCTCCCTCGCCGAAGGGTTGCACGATCCGGCCGCGGACGACGTCGAGCTCGCACATCACAAGACCGTGCTGTGCGTGACGCATTTGCAGAGCGGCCTGTTCGAAGCCGCGTGGCGCTACGCCGAGGAGGCTGCCGCTCATTGCATGGCGTTCGGATCGGTCTACGGCACGAATTTCATCGATTTCCATACCGGGTCGATCGCGATGGCCCGCGGGGACACCCAGGAGGCGCTGCAACGCTACGAGCGGGGCCGGCGCAAGAGCCGCAGGCATTTCCCGCACGACGCGGGCCTGCGCCTGATCGGCGATGTCCTGACGGCCGAACTGGATCTTGAGTGCAATGCTGTGGGCAACGCGAAGCGGCGTCTCGCGCAGCTCGTCGTGCGCTTGCACGACGCCGAGGCCTGGTTCGAGATCTATGCGGCCGCGTACGGCGCGTGCGCCGAGCTCTATCTGCTCGAGCGGGGACTGGAGGAGACGCTCGCCATGCTCGATGAGGCGCACTCTCATGCGCAGCGCCTAGGCCTGACGAAGCTGGTGCCCATGCTCGATGGATTGCGCGTCGCATCCCTGACGCTTGCCGGCGAGCCCGACCGGGCGCTGCGCGTCGCGGAAAGAAGTCCCACGCGGTTCGCGCAAGCCGGTCTCGCCGACGGCGAGGGGGCGTCCTGGCGGGAGGTCGAGTGTCTGGCAACAGCCTGGGCGCGGCTGATGGCCCGCCATGGACGGTACCCTGAGGGACTGCGCGCCTGCGAGGCGGCCCTGGCCTACGGCCGCGCCCGGGGCGCCGCGCGCATGACGCTGCGCCTGAACGTGCTATCGGCCATCTGTCTAGAGGCGCTGGGGGAGCGGGCGGCTGCGCTGGAGCGCATCGCCGAGGTGTGCGCGGAGGTCGCACGCACTGGGTATCTGCGCGCCGTGCTGCGCGAGGGAGCGGTGCTCGCACCACTGCTCGGCGAG
>JAJXWE010000429.1 GCA_021781775.1 Pseudomonadota bacterium
CCGTCGCGCCGGGATTCAGGGCATGAAGCAATCCGAAAATACCCGCCGAGACGACGAGTGCCGCCGTCGTGCCGAAGCCGTCCACGAGCACCCGGAACACCCCACCGCGGAACGTCAACTCCTCACCGACGGCCGCGATCAGAGCCGCCGCGAGCTGCGGGAAGACATCGGCGTGCGGAGACAGTCCCCGCCATTGGACAACGCCCAACACACTCAGCACGCCGAACACCGCCGTGAACAGCGCTGTACCCACGCCGACGCCGAGCAGCAGCCGGCGTGCGCTGAATCGCGCCTCGAGCGCTCGGCGCCGCTCGAGGCCGCGCACCAGGCCGCCGTAGAGCGCGATCAGCGCCACGGCGAGCACGACCGCCCCCCCGAGCACGATCCAGTCGCTGCCCCACTCGGGCGCATGCCGCATCAGCACGATGCGCGTCAGCTGGGCGGCTGTATCGCCCGCGAGCAGCACAATGCCGAAGATGATCAGCCTGACAAGCGTCCAACGCCTCACGGTAGCTCTGCTCATATGCTCATCCGGGCAGTCAGTACGACAGCGCGCCACCTCACGGGGGACGGCTCGAGATCGCGCGCCCCCGGCTGACACGGGCATGGAATTCTACGTCGCGGGCAGCGGGTTCTCCACGCACCGCGGCAGGCGCCCGCGCGAGGCGCGCCGCGTCGATTGCCGCCGCTCAGCCGCGGCAGCGGCCGCTCGGCCGGTCCGCCGGATCGGTCAGGCCGTGTTGCTGCAGCCACCGACGTGCATCCTCGGCATCACGCTCGAACCAGGCGCGCGCGCTGCCGAGACGGAAGCTGTAGCCCCAGGCGTCCATGTCCTCGAACAGCCGGTCCCGCCCCACCCCGGGCAGGGCGTCGGCGAGCAGCACCTGCAGATAGCAGACGGCGTTTTCCTCCGCGTCATCGCCCCCGGCATCCGTATCGAGCGCCGCGCGGCGCGCGGGACTCATGCAGATGAAGTGACAGGCCTCGTGCAGGATGGAATGCACCGGCGTGTCCGGCCGCGCATACAGCCGCTCGGCCCGCAGCCCCGCCTCGCACTCGCCCCAGTACGACCCTGGAATCGACACCGCCGGGGCGAGCCGCTCAAGCGCAAGGCCGTACCGCCCGAGCAGCGCGGCGAGCGCCGCCGGCTCGACGCTCTCGAGCGTGAGCACCGGCGCGCTCACAGCTTGGCGAGGCGGCGCATCACGATGTCGGCGAGATTGCGGCCCATGGCGCCGGTGAGGATGGCCTGCTCGTGCTCGGTGGCGAGCAGGAGACTCTCGTTGAAGGTGTACGAGCGCGTGGCACTCAGCGTCTGGCGCTCGAGCAGAGTCTTGCCGCCGGCCGACACCGAAAAGCCGACCGTGTAGGTCACCTCATACTCGGTTGGCCGATTGGTCGCCGACACCGACAGGACGCGGCGGCGGACCTGGTCGGTGCTGACCTCGATGACCGCGGAGGCGCCCGTCGCGGTGTCCGCCGGCCGGGCGCCGGAAATCAGCAGGTCGCGGCGCAGACTCTGCACGAAATCACTTTGCTGGTTCGAGGCCTCGATGTAGGGACGGCGCATCGCCGCGGGCAACACCGTGCGGCCCTCCAGGTGAAAGCCACACCCCGCGAGGAGCGCGGTGGCAGAAAACGCGAGCGGCGCGGCAAGCAGGCGGATGACGGGGAATTTCACGGCAGCTCACACCACAATGTTGACCAGCTTGCCCGACACGACGATCACCTTGCGCACCGGCTTGCCGGCGACGAAGCGACTCACCTGCTCCTCGGCGAGCGCCGCCGCGCGCACCGTGTCTTCATCGGCGCCGGCGGCCACCTCGATGCGCCCGCGCAGCTTGCCGTTGACCTGCACGACCAGTTCGACCGTCTCCTGCACCAGCGCCGCCGCGTCGAGCACCGGCCAGCGCTCATCCACGACCGCCCGTTCGTGCCCAAGCGCACGCCACAGCGCGTGACAGAGGTGCGGGACAATCGGTGCGAGTACCAGGACGATGATCTCGAGCGCCTCCTGACGCACCGCACGCGCTGCCGGCGTCTCCTCGTGGAAGCGCCCGACGGCGTTCAGCAGCTCCATGCATGCGGCGATCGCCGTGTTGAAATTGCGCCGCCGGCCGATGTCGTCGGTCGCCTTGGCGAGCCCCTGGTGCGCCGCGCGGCGCAACGCGCGCTGCGCCGGACTGAGCCCGTCGAGCTTGAGCGGCGGCGGCGAACCGTGCCGGACGTGCTCGTACACGGCGCTCCAGAGGCGGCGCAGGAACCGCGAGGCGCCCTGCACGCCCTCGTCTGACCACTCGAGCGTCTGTTCCGGCGGCGAGGCGAACATCGTGAACAGGCGTGCGGTATCAGCGCCGTAGCGGGCCACGAGTCCCTCCGGGTCGACGCCGTTGTTCTCGGACTTGGACATCTTGCCGAGTCCGCCGTACTCGACCCGAACGCTCTGTCCGTCGGCTCCCGGGACCTCGAATATCTCCGTCCCGTCGCTCCCGCGCCGGGCACGCACGTCGGCCGGATTGTAGTAACGCCGGCGCCCGTCGGCCGAGACGTTGGAGTAGATGTGATTGAGCACCATCCCCTGGGTGAGCAGGTTGGTGAAGGGCTCCGCGCAGCGCACCAGCCCCAGATCGCGCATCACCTTGGTCCAGAAGCGCGAATAGAGCAGGTGCAGGATGGCGTGCTCGATGCCCCCGATGTACTGATCGACGGGGAGCCAGTAGTCGGTACGCGCATCGACCATGGAGGCGACCTGATCCGGGCAGGCGTAGCGCAGGTAGTACCAGGACGAGTCGACGAACGTGTCCATGGTGTCGGTTTCGCGGCGCGCCGGACGGCCGCAGCGCGGGCACGTGCAGCGGTAAAACGCGGCCGACTTGCCGAGCGGATTGCCGCTGCCATCGGGC
>JAJXWE010000430.1 GCA_021781775.1 Pseudomonadota bacterium
CGAGCGCCTGCTCGGCGAGCTCGCACAGGTAATGCGCGGCGATGCGCGCCCGTTCGGCCTGCACCTGCGGCGGCAGGGCCCGGAGCGTCTCGAGCGCGTGCGCCCACTCGCCCTGTGCCTCGTAGATGCGCAGCAGCTGATCGAGCGCCGTCTCGCGGTACTCCCCCGAGGCGGCCAGCTCGCAGAACAGCTCCTCGGCGCGGTCCATCAGGCCGGCGCCGAGGTAATCGAGTGCCAGTGCCAGAGTTGCCTTGTCGTGCAGCGCCCCTGTGCCCTGCTCGCGCAGCCGGGTGTGAATCGCGATCGCGCGCTCCACCTCGCCGCGGCGACGAAACAGGCTCCCCAGCGCAAACTGGATTTCCGCTGCATCGCCCGTCTCGGCCATGCGCGCGAATACCTCGACGGCATGATCGAAGCGATCGTTGATGAGATGGTCGAGACCGACGTAGTAATCACGCGGCAGGCGCACCGTGCGGCGGTTGCCGGTCAGCCTTCCGAGCAGCCACGCGGCCAGACCGATGGCGGCGAAGGCCAACGCGAGCAGATAGGCAGGCAACGCGATCACCGGGGCAATTTAACATGGTGTGCCGCCAGCCATCGGGATCGGCTTGGAGGGCGGCGCTGCGACGGCAGTACGCCCGGCATGCGGTGCGCGGCCTAGCGCCGCATCGGCTCAGCCGCGGATCGGTTGGCCCGTTCCCTGGTTGACCCGCTCGCGCAGGTCCTTGCCGGCCTTGAAGTGCGGCACGTGCTTGCCCGAGAGCGCCACGGCCTCGCCGGTCTTGGGATTGCGCCCCTGGCGGGGCGGCCGGAAATGCAGCGAAAAGCTGCCGAAACCTCGGATCTCGATGCGCTCGCCCTGCGCGAGCGCATCGCTCATCACCTCGAGGATCTGCTTCAGCGCGAGCTCCACATCCTTCGCCGGCAGATGTTTCTGCTTGGCGGCGATGATTTCAATGAGCTCGGATTTTGTCATAGCGAAGATTGATCGCCGTCGCCGTCCGTCGGACAGCGGCGGCGCTCAGGACTTACCCACGCTCTCCGATATGCTCTTTGAGCAGGTCACCGAGGCTCGTGCCGGTCGTCGAGGATTCCGAGGAGCGGTAGTTCTGCACCGCCTCGGCCTCCTCATGGGCCTCCTTGGCCTTGATCGACAGCGAAATGGTACGCGACTTGCGGTCGACGCCCGTGAACTTCGCCTCGACCTCCTCGCCGACCTTGAGGACCGTGCGCGCATCCTCGACCCGGTCGCGACCGAGTTCCGAGGCGCGCAGCTGTCCCTCGATCCCGTTGCCGAGATCGATGGTTGCCCCGCGCGCGTCGACGTCCTTGACCACGCCCCGCACGATCGTGCCCTTGGGGTTCTCGGCGATGTAGCTCGAGAACGGATCCTTCGCGAGCTGCTTGATGCCGAGGCTGATGCGCTCGCGCTCCGGGTCGATCGACAGCACCATGGCCTCGACCTGCTGACCCTTCTGATAGCTGCGCACCGCCTCCTCGCCGGGCAGATCCCAGGAGATATCCGACAGGTGCACCAATCCGTCGATGCTGCCGGACAGACCGATGAAGATGCCGAAGTCGGTGATCGACTTGATCTGGCCGCTCACGTGATCGCCGCGGTTGTAGTTCTCGGCGAACTCCTTCCACGGATTGGCCTTGCACTGCTTGAGGCCCAAGGAGATGCGCCGCCGATCCTCGTCGACGTCGAGCACCATGACCTCGACTTCCTCGCCGGTGTGCACGACTTTGGCCGGATTGACGTTCTTGTTAGTCCAGTCCATCTCCGAGACGTGCACCAGACCTTCGACGCCATCCTCGATCTCGACGAACGCGCCGTAGTCGGCGATGTTCGTGACCTTGCCAAACACGCGCGTGTTGGCCGGATAGCGCCGCGCGATGTTCTCCCACGGATCGGCTCCGAGCTGCTTCAGTCCCAGGCTGACGCGCGAGCGTTCGCGATCGAACTTCAGGATCCGCACCTCGATCTCATCACCGACCTTGACCACTTCCGAGGGGTGCTTGACGCGCTTCCACGCCATGTCGGTGATGTGCAGCAGTCCGTCGATGCCGCCGAGGTCGACGAACGCGCCGTAATCGGTCAGGTTCTTCACCGAGCCGCGTACGACGGCGCCTTCCTGCAGGTTCTCCAGCAGCGCGCTGCGCTCGGCAGAGAACTCCTGCTCGACGACCGCGCGGCGCGAGACCACCACGTTATTGCGCTTCTGGTCGAGCTTGATGACCTTGAACTCGAGCGGCTTGCCTTCGAGGTAGGCCGTGTCGCGCACCGGGCGCACATCGACCAGGGAGCCCGGCAGGAATGCCCGGACGTTGTCGAGTTCCACCGTGAAGCCGCCCTTGACGCGGCCGGTGATCACGCCGGTGACGATCTCGGACTTGTTGAACGCTTCCTCGAGCCGCGTCCAGGTCCGGGCGCGCTTGGCTTTCTCGCGCGAGAGGCGGGTCTCGCCGGTGCCGTCCTCGACCGAATCGAGGGCCACTTCCACGTCATCGCCAGCCTGGACTTCGAGCACGCCGTGCTCGTCCTTGAACTGCTCGACGGGAATGACCGCCTCGGACTTCAGGCCGACGTTGACGACGACCACGTCGGGGGTGACTTCCACCACCCGTCCGGTGAGGATCATCCCGGGACGAATGCGTTGATTGGCGAGACTCTGCTCGAAGAGCTGTGCAAAACTTTCTGTCATACCTTCACTCGCACGGTCCGCTGGACTGCGTGCTCAATCACTGGCGCCCGTCATGTCCCTCGAGGCCAGGTAGATGTGCAAACTGGCATGCGCGTCCGTGGCGCATACCCACCTGAAAATCCATCAGCAGGACCGCTTCACGCCCACAGCGAGCGGCGCCGGCCCAACTCGATCACGCGTTCGATCACCGCCTCG
>JAJXWE010000431.1 GCA_021781775.1 Pseudomonadota bacterium
GTTCCTCTCGACCTGGCATGAGCTGCCCGGGATCGCCGCCCTCCCGACCGACTGGACGGCGTTGCTCGCGCTGCGCGCCGACGTCACGCGCGAGCTCGAGAAGCTCCGTGACGCCGGCCAGATCGGTGCTCCGCTCGACGCCGAGGTCGACGTATACTGCGGACCGGAACAGTACGGGCGGTTCGCGGCGCTCGGCGAGGAATTGCGCTTTTTCCTCATCACCTCGCAGGCTCGCGTCCACCGCCTCGATGCGCCGCCTCCGCAAGGCGCGGCCCCGGCGGTGAACACCGGGTGTGCGGACGTGTGGGTGACCGTCAAGCCGACACAGGACCCCAAGTGTGTGCGCTGCTGGCAGCGTCGGCCCGATGTTGGCGCCAGCGCGGCCCATCCGCAGCTGTGCGGCCGGTGCGTCGTCAACGTCGAAGGGCCGGGCGAGGAACGGCATTTCATATGAACGGCACGAACGAACCGCGCGCGGGCAGCGCTCCGGCGGGGCGCTCCGGGGCACCGAGCGGCCGCGTCTGGCTGCTGCTGTCGCTCGTGGTCATCGCGCTCGATCAGCTGAGCAAGGCCTGGGTGGTGCGCCACCTGAGCTTCCACCTCGCCACGCGCATCCTCCCGGTGCTCGATCTGACGCTCGCCTACAACACCGGCGCGGCGTTCAGTTTTCTCGCCGGGCAGTCCGGGTGGCAGCGCTGGCTGCTTGCGGCGCTGGCGCTCGTCGTCGCGCTGCTCATCATCGGCTACCTGGGCCGGCTCGAGGCACGCCGCCAGGGATTGCTCTGCGCCGCACTCGCGCTCATTCTCGGCGGGGCGCTCGGCAACCTCATCGACCGGCTGCGTCTGGGTTACGTGGTGGACTTCATCAGCGCCCACTGGCACGGCCATTATTTCCCGGCGTTCAATCTTGCCGATTCATCGATCACGATCGGCGCGGCGCTGCTGCTGATCGATCTGTGGCGCGACAGCCGCCGCGGCGGGGCGCCGACCACTGGACAGGAGCACAGCTGATGCAAGTGATGTTGGCCAATCCGCGCGGATTCTGCGCAGGCGTCGATCGGGCGATCGACATCGTCGAGCGGGCCATCGATCTGTTCGGCGCGCCGATCTACGTGCGTCACGAGGTCGTGCACAACCGGCACGTGGTCGAGCGGTTGCGCGAGCGCGGTGCGGTGTTCGTCGAGGAGTTGCGCGAGGTGCCCTCCGGGGCGACGGTGATCTTCTCGGCGCACGGTGTGTCCCACGCCGTGGAGAACGAGGCGCGCGAGCGTGGCCTGAAAGTCTTCGACGCCACCTGTCCGCTGGTGACCAAGGTGCACATGGAGGTTCAGCACTACGCCCGCGACGGTCGGGAAGTGATTCTCATCGGACACGCCGGCCACCCGGAGGTCGAGGGCACCATGGGGCGCTTCGACACGTCCTTCGGCGGGCGGATGTACCTGGTCGGCAGCGCCGAGGAGGCCGAGCGGCTCGAGGTGCGCGAGCCGGCCAAGCTCGCCTTCGTGACGCAGACGACGCTCTCGGTCGATGACACCGCCGAGATCGTCGGGACGCTCAAGCGGCGCTTCACGCAGCTCGCCACCCCGCGCAAGGAGGACATCTGCTACGCCACGCAGAATCGTCAGGACGCGGTGAAGAAGCTGCTCACCGACTGCGACATCCTCATCGTGGTCGGCTCGCGCGCCAGTTCCAATTCCAACCGTCTGCGCGAGCTGGGCGAGCGCGCCGGAGTTCCCGGTTATCTCGTCGATGGACCCCAGGACCTCAAGCGTGAATGGTTCGAAGGCAAGCGCTGCGTGGGACTCACCGCCGGCGCTTCGGCGCCGGAGGTGCTGGTGCAGGGCGTGCTCGAGCAGCTGCAGCAGTGGGGCGCCGAGGTATCGCTCGAGATCGCCGGGCGCGAGGAGAAGGTGATCTTCGGGCTGCCGCGGGAGCTCAGGCGGGCCTAGCGGCCCGCGTACAGGGACTTCTTCAGCTTCCAGCGCTTGTGCGACCAGGGCCAGTCGGCGGGCGCCGACAGGATCTGCTGCTCGACGGCGCGAACGTAGCGCTCGGTGAGCTCCCCGCTCGAGAGCCGCTCGCCGGGCGAGGCAAGGGGGTGGAACTCCATCTCGTAAAAGCCACGTCGCACCCGGCGCATGGCGATGAAGAAGACCGGAAAGCGGGTGACGCGCGAGATCTCCTCCGGGCCCATGTAAAAGGCCGTGTCGCGGTTGAGAAAGTGCGTCCAGTGCTTGCGCTCGCTGGTGGTCGGCTCCTGGTCGGCCACCATTGCGATGGCCCGCGCGACCGGCCCGCGCTGCAGGATGTCCGCAAGCAGCTGCTTGGCCGGGATCAGCCGGCAGCCGAAGCGGCTGCGAACCTTCTTCATCTCCCGCTCGGCCCAGACGTCGACCAGCGGCTTGTAGGCAGCATCGAGCGGGTAGTCGAGCTCGAGTGACAGAGCGAGCAGCATCCACTCCCAGTTGCACTGGTGGGCGGCCGCGAACAGCACCGAGCGGCCTGCGGCGAGGTGCGCCCGGGGAGCCTGCAGGTTGACGATGCGCACCCGGCGGCGGAGTTCCGCGCTCGACAGCGTGGCCGACTTGATCACCTCGACCAGCATGTCGGCGAAGCCCTGGTAGTAGCGCCGACGCACCGCACGCATGCGCGCCTCGTCCCACTCGGGGAAGGCCCGCTCGAGGTTCCCCCGTACCACGGCATCGCGGTAGGGGAAGACGCGAAACGCCAGCCAGCCGAGCAGGTCCGCCAGGCGGTACAGCAGCACCAGCGGCACGCGCGAGACGAGACGCACCCACCAGACGGACGTGGACTCGCCCCGGGGAGGCGATGCCGGGGCAGGGGGGCGGTCGGGCTCAGGGGGCTGTGTCTCGTCGGTCATGGTCGCGGGCGTGCGCT
>JAJXWE010000432.1 GCA_021781775.1 Pseudomonadota bacterium
CAAAGCGCAAGACATCCGCTGGGTGTACCGGACGGTAACGGGACGCAACCCGCTGCAGTTGGGCTTTCCGTTTGCGCTGTGGACGCGCTCGATGATTGCCCGCCTAATCGTGAAGCACACCGGGGTTCGGCTGAGTCTGGTGTCGGTCGGGCGCTTGCTCGCGCAGATGGGACTGACCTGTCAGAAGCCCCTGTGGCGGGCCTACCAGCAAGATGGCTCGCGGGTAACACAATGGCTCGAGCACGAGTACCCGCGGATTCTGGCGGCGGGGAAGCGGGAAAAGGCGGAGATTTACTTCGAGGACGAATCCGGGGTGCGCTCGGACTTTCATAGCGGCAAGACCTGGGCGCCCAAGGGCGAGACGCCGATGGCGCGGGTGACCGGGCAGCGCTTCTCGTTGAACATGATCTCCGCGATCAGCCCGAGAGGGGCACTGCGCTTCATGGTCGTCAAAGGTGGAATAGGAGCCAAGGTGTTCATCGGCTTTCTGAAGCGTCTGATGCACGGGCAACGCCGCCCGGTGTACTTGTTCGTGGACGCTCATCCCTTACATCGGGCCACGGCAGTGAAGGAGTACGTGGACAGTCTTGAGGGCCGAATGAAGCTATTCTTTCTGCCGCCGTACTCCCCGGAGCTCAACCCCGACGAGCTGGTCTGGAACGAGGTGAAGAACAACGCCGTCGGGCGCGCCAAGCTCGAAGGTCCCAAGGATTTGCACCGCACAGTCGTCAGTCGGCTACGCTTCCTGCAGAGGCGGCCCGGTCGCGTCCGCAGCTTCTTCCGGGCGCCGGAGACCTGTTATGCAGCCGCGTAGCTGCAAATACTTACGTGCTGGGTAGTATAATTGCCGGAGACAATTGAGTGGGAGTGACGAGGCCCGCATGACGCTTGGCATCATGAGCGATGACCGCTCTGTCCACGCTGCCCTTGGCCGCCGCTGAGGGCAGCGTCCCGGCACCTGCCGCAGCGCAGACGGCCTGTCCCGTGTGTGCAGCCGCCACGACTGAGGCGATGCTGTCGATCGAGGGGCGCAACTATTGGCGGTGCGCACAATGTGCAGCGCGTTTTCTCGACCCGCGCCAGCATCCTTCCCGCGAGGCGGAATTCGCCGAATATCAGAAGCACCGCAACACTGTGGACGATCCGGGTTACCGCCGTTTCCTGCGCAAGCTCGCCGACCCGCTGCTGGTGCGGCTCGCGCCCGGCGCCTGCGGACTGGACTTCGGCTGCGGCCCGGCGGCGGCACTCGCGGCACTGCTGCGCGAGGCCGGCCACACCATGGCCGTCTATGACCCATTCTTCTGCCCGGACCCAGGGCCGCTGCAGCATGAATATGATTTCGTGACCTGCACCGAGGCGGTCGAGCATTTCCACCGACCGGCGGAAACTTTCGCGCAGCTGATGGAGCGGGTCGGTCCCGGAGGGTGGCTCGCCATCATGACTTGCTTCCAAACCGACGATGCGTGCTTCGCCAACTGGCACTATCGGCGCGAACCGACGCACGTTGTCTTTTATCGCGAACAGACGCTGCGATATCTGGCGAATGCGCGCGGCTGGTCATGCGAGATTCCGACGAAAAACGTCGCGCTGCTCAGACGCCCACCGGCGAGCCCGCCGCACCGTTGACCGCACGTGGCTGCGCTCCAGAATACCGCGGTGTGTGCACCGGCCGACCGCCAGCGGCGCCCGTTGCGGCTGCTGATTCGCCCGGCGCGCAGAGGTATGCTCCCCTCACGGGGGCGCGCACTCCCGCTCACCGAGGACAAGAACTCGCCATGCAGTCGAAGCTGATCATCCCGATTCTCGTCTTCGCAGTCGTGCTCTGGCGCATCTACATGCGCACACGGCGCTCATTCGGCCGCCAACGGGTGCAACCGAGGCGGATTGCCGTGCGCATTGGCATCCTCGGGCTGTTCGGAGTCGTACTGATCGCGCTCAGCGCTGCGACCCCATGGTCAGTCGCGGGCATCATCGCCGGCGCCGCCTGCGGCGCGCTGCTGTCGCTGCTCGCGCTGCGCCATACGCAGATCGAGGGCACGCCGGAGGGCCGCTTCTACACGCCCCACACCGTCATCGGGCTGATCCTGACCGTTTCGTTCCTCGCCCGCCTGATCTACGATTTCATGCTATTCAGACACGAAGCGTCACTGGCCGTCGTGGGGGCCCGCTCGCCGGTCTTCCACGAAAGTCCGCTGACGCTGGCCGTCTCCGGCGCCTTCATTGGCTACTACATCGCGTACTTTCTCGGGGTGCTGAGGCGCAGCCGCCCGCCAGTGGGCACAACCCCGGCGATGCCCTCAGATCCCCAGTGAGTGGCTGCCCGGCGGCCGCAGCGCTCAGATCCCCAGTTCCTCGGGAGCGAGCTGCGAGTGCTGCCGAGCCTGCTGCGCCGAGCGCAGGCGCGCTCGCAGCAGCGTCCATGCCGCCGCCGAGAACACCAGCACATTCGCCACGATCACCGGTGCGGCACCGATCCACACGCCGTAGAGGATCCACAGCATCGCGCCGACCATCTGCAGACCACGCAGCACCGCCGGTGCAGAGAAAAAATACGAGGCCACGAATACACCGGTAGCGGTCCAACCGAGCAGTTCGTTCGGTGCGAGCGTCACGGCGCTCACGCCGCCGCCGGCGATGCCGGCGTCTCCCGTAGCAGCACCCGATCCGTGCGCGCCTTCTCCCAGTCCTCGAGCCGCAGACCGTTCGCCTCGAGTACTCGCCGGATCTCCGCAGTGCGCATTCCAAGCACCTGATCGAACACCGGCACCAGCACACTGCAGACGTTGTCGCTGACAACGGTACAGCGCGCGATGCGGGCAAGCTGCTGGTTCTCGGAAACCGCAATGGTGAAGCCATCGCCGTTGTTGACGTGTAGCATGACGTGTACGTCGGAAC
>JAJXWE010000433.1 GCA_021781775.1 Pseudomonadota bacterium
CGGCATCGCCAACGCGCTGCTCAGACATTTCGCCGAGAAGCTGCCGGTGTCGCGTTGGCAGCGGGACCTCACCGACTCGACGGTGCTGCGCAATCTCGGCGTCGCGCTCGGACACACGCTGATCGCCTGGCGTGCCCTCGCGCGCGGCCTCGCCAAGGTCGACGCCGACGCGGCGCGCATGCGCGCCGATCTCGACGGCGCCTGGGAAGTGCTCGGCGAGGCAGTGCAGACGGTACTGCGCGCCGCGGGCGTGCCCGACGGATACGAGCTGTTGAAAGCCTTCACCCGCGGACGTTCGATCGATGCCAACTCGCTCGGCGAGTTCATCGACACGCTGCCGCTGCCGGCGCAGGAGAAGCAACGGCTGCGTGCCCTGCACCCGGCCGACTACATCGGCTACGCCGCGGAGCTCGCAGCCGCAATATGACAAATTCTCCCACGGCGGACGGGAGAATCTGTGACCGGCTCGGCAAGGCCACTCGCCCCTGCCTTACTAAGATGCTCATCCTGGTCTGCGCAGCAGACGCGGATGATGGAATGAAATCGTGGCCCCCGGCGTCGAGATTGCCCCGCACAACGTCCTGGAAGGATTGGCGCATGCGCGCTATGCGCCGGAGATCGATTCCGGAGAACACAACCGCACTCTCGATGCGCTGGCGGTTCTGACATCGGTCGCCGAAGCGCGCGCCGCGGTCAACCAGGTCGCCGCCCGTGCCCAACGCCTGCTGTCGATCTACACACCGAACCTCGAGCCGGAGCTCTACGACCAGAGCGAGTTCCTCGAGATCATCAAACGCCTCGTGCTCGCCCGGCCTTTCGCGAAGGTTCGCCTGCTGCTCGGAGAGCCAGGCCGCTCGAGCATCGACGGTCACCGCTTCCTCGCCATGGCGCGGCGGCTCTCGAGCTGCATCGACGTGCGCAACCTCCCGGCCCGCCACGGCGCTCCGCACTGCGCCTATGTCATCGCCGACGAACGGGCCATCATGTACCGGCTGCGCGCAGACTGCTGGGACGGCATCGCTGATCTGGACAACGCGCCCGTCGCGCGGCTGTACCTGCACGAGTTCGATCAGCTCTGGGACACCTGCACGCCGCCGGAAGGTCTGCGCATCGCGCGACCGGGCTGAGCGTCGCCACCTCGGGCGGATATAATTCCGCCCATGTCCACCCCCGAAATCACCGTTGCGGCACTCGCCGAGCGTGGCGGCCGCTTCCTGCTCGTGGAGGAGCGGATCCAGGGCCGACTCGTGCTCAACCAGCCGGCCGGGCACCTCGAGCGCGGCGAGACGCTGCTCGAGGCCGTCGTGCGCGAAGTGCGCGAGGAAAGCGCCTGGCAGTTCTCTCCCACGTGGCTGCTCGGGGTGTACCAGTGGTGCGTGCCCGGCACGGCGCGCGTCTATAAACGATTCGCCTTCACCGGCACGGTCAGCGACCACCGGCCGGACCAGCCGCTCGACAATGGCATCGTCGCCACCCACTGGCTCACGCAGGCCGAGATCCGGGCACGCGCGGTGGGCCTGCGCAGCCCGCTGGTGCTGCGCTGTATCGAGGACTACCTCGCCGGTGTGCGCTCGCCGCTCGAGGCGGTCGCGAGCCTCGATCTGGACACGGCGCAGACCGTCGCGGCGCGCGAAGTATGAAACGCGTCATCGTCGGCCTCTCCGGCGGCGTCGATTCGGCGGTCGCAGCGCTGTGCCTGAAGGAGCAGGGCTGGGACGTGCAGGGCCTGTTCATGAGCAACTGGGAAGAGGACGAGGACGGCTACTGCACGGCAGCCGAGGACTTCCAAGACGCGCGGGCCGTAGCGCGGGAGCTCGGCATCGCGTTGCATCGCGTGAGCTTCGCGCAGCAGTACCGCGAGCGTGTTTTTCAACACTTCCTGAGCGAGCTTCGCGCCGGGCGCACGCCCAATCCCGATGTGCTGTGCAACCGCGAGATCAAGTTCGGTCTGGCGCTGAAGTACGCCGAGCGGCTGGGCGGGGAGTATTTTGCCACCGGCCACTACGCGCGCATCGTCGCCGGGGGTGACGGCGCGCAGCTGCTCAAGGCGCGCGATGCCGGCAAGGACCAGAGCTATTTCCTGCATGCCGTCGCGCCGCACGAACTCGCCCGCACGCTGATGCCGATCGGCGAGCTGGAAAAATCGGCGGTGCGCGCCCGGGCCCGCGCCGCAGGTCTGCCGGTGTTTGACAAGCCCGACAGCACGGGCATCTGCTTCATTGGCGAGCGGCCGTTCCGGGAATTCCTCGCGCAATTCCTGTCCGAGCGGCCCGGCCCGATCGAATCGAGCACGGGTGAGCCGCTCGGCACCCACCGGGGACTGGCCTTCTACACCCTCGGCCAGCGCGCCGGGCTGAACATTGGCGGTCGGGCGGGGATGGCCGAGCTGCCCTGGTACGTCGCCGCCAAGGACGGTGCGCGCAATGCGCTGATCGCGGTGCAGGGCCGGGATCACCCCCTGCTCTACAGCCGCGCGCTGCGCACCGCGGCGGTGCACTGGCTCGCCGCGCCGCACGAGGTCCCGCTGCGCTGCACGGTGAAGGTACGCTACCGGCAGGCGGACCAGCCCGCCCGCCTCGAACTCCTGCCCGAGGGCGCGCTGCGGATCCTCTTCGAGCAGCCGCAACGGGCCGTCACGCCCGGGCAGTACGCCGTCCTCTACGACGGCCCGCGCTGCCTCGGCGGGGCGGTGATCGAGGCGCTCGAGCCGGCCTGAGGACGCGCGGTCCGGCGCGCAGCGGCGCGGGGGACCCGATATAATCCGCGCCGCGTTTCCCCGGGAGATCTCCGCTCATGTCGAACAGCTTCAAGGCGCGCACCACCCTCAAGGCCGGCACCCGTTCCTACCAGATTCACAGCCTCGCGGCGCTGCCGCGCGAGAAGGTCGAGCG
>JAJXWE010000434.1 GCA_021781775.1 Pseudomonadota bacterium
AGCAGCTCGGGATCGAAGGTCAGCGGGCTCGTCATGCCGTCCGTCCGTCGGCCGCTCCGGCGGCCCACCGCATCATGGCTCAAGGGCCCGGCTGCGGGCCATACGTAGAAGGGTCCTGCCGCCACGTTCACGCTTGCGAAAGGGATGTGCCATGGGGGCACCACGGCATTATGCGATCATCGGGCCATGCGTGAGGGAGACGCCAGCGCCCCGACCCCCCCGGCGAGGGCGGCAGCGAGCGAACCGGACATCGAGGTCTATCGTTCCCGGGGTCGCCGCGAGTGCGAGGAGCGGGCATTCGTGCTCGCCGCGGTGGGCATCGCGAGCGAGGTCCTGACCTTCCGGGGCGGATGGGTGCTGCAAGTCGCCGCGGGGAATCTCGCCGTTGCGGCCGAGCACCTGCAGCAGTACGAGCGGGAAAACCCGCCGCGGCGACCGATTCCGCCACCGCCGCCCGTGAGACTCTTCCCGCGCGCGTGGGCCGGCTGCCTCGGCTATGCCGCATGGCTGCTCGGCGTCGCCTACGTGCTGTCCAATGGCCTGGTGCGCCTCGATGCCTTCGAGCGCGGCGATCTGTACGGCGCGGCGCTGCGCCGCGGTCAGTGGTGGCGCGCCTGGACCTGCCTGACGCTGCACGTGAGCGGCGCGCATCTGGCCGGCAACATGCTGGCGGGCGTGTGGTTCGGCTACCTGGCGGGACGCCAGTTCGGTGCGGGAACTGCCTGGCTGCTCGTCGTCCTCGGCGCCGGGCTCGCCAACCTGCTCGAAGGGCTGCTCGGACCGCCCGGATACCGCTCGGTCGGGGCCTCCACCGCCGTGTTCACCGCGCTCGGCATGATGGCGGCGCACACCTGGTGGCAGCGCCGCTCGCTGGGCCGCAGCTGGCTGCGCCGCTGGATTCCGCTAGGGGCGGGCGTGGTGCTGCTGGGGTGGCTCGGCACCGCCGGCCGGCACACGGACATCATGGCGCACCTGCTGGGGTTCAGCTTTGGCGTCCTCATCGGCTGGGCGGTTGCAGTACCGTGGATCGACCGGCGGCTGGAGCGGGTGCCCCAGTGGCTGCCCGGGCTCGCGGCCATGCTGATCATGGCCGCCGCGTGGGCCTGCGCGCTCGCCTAGCGCGGCAGGCTCAGTCGCTGGTGGGCAGCAGGGCCGGCGCTACTGCGTGCGGTGTCCGCCGATAGCGTCGCATGAGGCGCACGTCGATGCCGTGACCGCTCATGTGCAGGGTCATCACCAGCTCCCCGTGCGGGCTGACCGCGAACCGCTCGGTCAGCTGTGGACCGATCAGGGGGACCAGACGGACGATGAAGCTCTGATCGTCCCAGCCGCAGGTCTGGACCGCGCCGCCGTCGCCGAAAGCCATCGCCGTCTGGATGCCGAGCGCGCACTCCTGTATTCCAGCGGCGCTGCGCAGCGCGAACTGGCCGGCCGTGAGGCGCAATCCGAGGTAGTCACCCACGGGTACGTGCCCGATGAATTCCCGGACCCATGCCGCCCCGAACATCGGTGCGCTGACCTCCACGCCGGGTTCCTGCAAGGCGCTCGGGCCGCCGGCCTGGGGGCCGGCCCGGCGCTCGTCCCGGCCGTGCTCACCGGGCTTGTGCGCCGGCTGCGATCCGGCGGCGGGCGGCTCTTCGCTGGCCGCGGCCTGATGGGCCCGCTGAGCCTTGAGCACCAGGCGGTGCAGCTGGCTCTGCAGGCTGGTCACGGCGGTGCTGATGTGCTCGCTCCTGGCCGCATCGAGCGTCCAGTTGCCGGCCAGGTGCGGCGCATGGGACGGTGGGGCAGCTTTCAGCCGCTCGGCCGCACAGCCGCTCAGGGTGGCCGCGAGCGTCGCGACACACAGGCACAGTACGCACGGAGAAGGGGTGGGCATAGAGGAACTGACGGTGACGCTGCCGGTTCGACCCCGCACGCGCCCCTCAAGTTCTCCTGGCCGCCTGGGACGCGAGTGCCTCGATCCGCGCCCAGTCGCGGGCCGCGAGCGCCTCGGGCGGCGAGAGCCAGGAGCCGCCCGCACACAGCACGTTCGGCAGAGCGAGATACGTTCCGACCGTCTCCTGCGTAATACCGCCCGTGGGGCAGAACCGAGCCTGAGGGAACGGTCCGGCGAAGGATTTCAGCAGGGCGGTTCCGCCGGCGGCACCGGCCGGAAAGAACTTGAAGCAGTGATAGCCGCGCGCGAGGCCCTGCATGAGCTCGGAGGCGGTCGCGACCGCCGGCAGGTAGGGAATGGGCGCATGGACGCCGGCCTCGAGCAGGGCCGGGGTCGCGCCGGGGGAAATCGCGAACGTCGCGCCCGCATCGGCCGCTGCGCGCAGATCCTCGACCGACAGCACCGTGCCGTCGCCGACGGCGATACCCGGTACCTCGCGCGCGATCGCCTCGATGGCGCGGAGCGCCGCGGGGGTGCGCAGCGTGACCTCGATGGTCCGCAGGCCGCCGGCGAGCAGCGCGCGTGCCAGGTCCGGGGCGATCTCGGGCGCGTCGATGACCACGACCGGCATGACCGGGGAGAGTCGCAGGATCCGTTCGATGTCGGCAAGCGAGGGCATGGATTGGGCTCGATGGACTGCGGGCGGCAGGCGCTTATCGTGCAGCAATCGGCACGTTTGCGATAGAGCGCGGCCGCCCCTTATGCGGCGGCCCCCTCGAGGAATGTCAATGTCGGCGCCGTGGCATCCAGCCGGACGCGCACACCGAGGGGAACCGGCTCGTTGCGCGCGCCGTGACCGATCGGAAAGCCCGCCGCGCACGGCAGCCCGGTCTCGGTCGCGAGCGCTCGCAGGACATCCCCGCTCGAGTAAGCCGCATCACGTTCCTCGCAGCCGGTGAACGAGCCGAGCACGATGCCGCGGACCTGGCGGAAGACTCCGGCCAGCGCCA
>JAJXWE010000435.1 GCA_021781775.1 Pseudomonadota bacterium
ACGTCGCTGGAAGGGTTGGTGGTGGAGCGGCGGGGGATCGAACCCCGGACCTTCGCATTGCGAACGCGACGCTCTCCCAGCTGAGCTACCGCCCCACGCGAGGCCGGCGATTCTAGCTATGATGCGTACGGAAGCCAAGGCTATTTATCGAGGAGCCGGCCCATGCTGGCCATTGGCGCTCGCGCCCCCGAATTCACGCTGCCGGATGCCGACGGACAATCCGTGTCACTGCACAGCCTGCTGGTACGCGGACCGCTGATTCTCTATTTCTACCCGGCAGATTTTACGGCCGGCTGCACCCGCGAGGCCTGCCAGATCCGCGACCTTTCGCCCCAGATCGAGGCCTCCGGCCTGCAGGTGGCCGGCGTCAGCCCCCAGGACTCAGAGAGCCACAAGGCGTTCCGCGACAAGCACCGGCTACCGTTCATCCTGCTCTCGGATGTCGGGCGATGCGTGGTGCGCATGTACGGTGTCCGCGGTCCGTTGGGCCTCGGCGTGCGCCGGGCGACCTTCCTCATCAATACCGACCGACGCATCCTCGATGCAGTCGTGGCGGACATGCGTATCGGGGTACACGCCCGCTTCGTCCGCGACGCCACTGCGCGGAGCGCACCGGTCCGCTGATCGCCTCCGTCAATCGTGCATGCGCAGCACGCGCGCCGGGTCATAGCGCGGGATCGTGACGATGTACATGTCGCGCTCGGCCGCAGGCGGGACGCGCTCGCCGCTGAGCGCGTGGATGAGATCGGCGATGACCTGCCGGTTGCAGACGACCAGGATGGTCTCGCCCAGATGCTGCCCGATGATCTCATCAGCGATGTCCTGGCCGTTGTGAACCGTCAGGACGGTCGGCCGCAGCCCCAGCAGCTGCGCCACAGGTTCCGCTGTCTGCTCGGCCCGCCGCGTATCACTCACGTAGATCGCATTGAGTCCGTCGGCCCCGGAGGCGGTGGCGAAGCGCTGCGCCAGCCGCTGCGCCTGCTGCCCACCGGCGGCCGAGAGCGGCGCGTTGTCGATCGAGCCAAGCTCGCCGTTCGCAGCCGGCACCACCACCACGACGGTATTGGTCGTCATGGCATGCAGCGCGAGTCCGACGCCGAGAATGGCGAGCGCGATGAGCAGTCCGAGCCACACGGGGGCCAGGAACGGACGATGGCGACGGGTGATGGCGGGCGCAGGAGAATCGGCGGCTTGTGAAGGCATCGGCTGTATTGTCTTTCGGACCAGCACCCGATCAAGGGACCGTGAAGTTGATCACACTGCGCTGACAATGTCACCTTTACATTCTGCGGCACTTGCCAGTGCGCGATGCCGGCAGCCGAAACCGTCACGTCCACCCCCGGAACATCCGCCCGGCAGGGATCGAGGAGCCCGGAGGGGTGTCAATGTCTTCTGGCGGACATACAACTGTCATCAAACGGGTGCTCGAGCGGCGCGTGCACGAGCCCGAGGCCCGTGAGGACACTACCGCCACCGTCGCGGTGATGCTGCGCGTGCTGCCGCCGCCGCAGGCGCTGCTCGCGATCCGCGCCGTCGATACGCGCAGACACCTCGAGCAGCGCATCCAAAAGGAGATGCTGGACGTGACGCTGTGCGAGGAGCACGAGACCATCGAGCGCCTGCGCGAGCAATTCCGCTCGGTCGTGATCACCGACAGCGTGTCCCTCGTTCGCCGGATCCGCGCGCAGAAGTTGCCGCGCGATCCGTTCATTCTCTACGTGGCGCCGGATGAGACACCGGAGGAAACCGAGGCCGGCCTGATCGCCGGCGCCGACGACTGCCTCGCGCGACACAGCGCCGAGCCGGCGTTGAAGGCGCGCCTCGGCACCGCGCGGCGCATCGCCGAGCTCGAGGAGGTGCTGCGCATCGCGCTGATCGAGAACCGGGAACTCTCGACCACCGATGAACTGACGCGCGTAGCGAGCCGGCGCTTCTTCGGCAAGCACTTTCCGCGTGAGATCGACCGGGCCGCCCGCTACCGCCGGCCGCTGTCGCTCATCCTGTGCGACATCGACTTCTTCAAGAACGTCAACGACACCCTCGGCCACGCCGGAGGAGACGAGATTCTCAAGCAGTTCGGTGCGCGTCTGCAGGAGTGCCTGCGCCGCGGCGTCGACTGGGTCGCGCGCCTCGGCGGAGAGGAGTTTGCGATCATCCTGCCCGAGACCAACTACGACCAGGCGCTCGATGCCGCCCGCCGCCTGCGCGCCAACGTCGCCGACCACCCCTTCCAGCTGCCGGGCAACTCGGTCGAAGTTACCGCGAGCTTCGGCATGTGCAACCTGCACCAGGTACCCTTCGGGGACCGCAAGACCGCCGATCACATGCTGCGGATCGCCGATGCGGCGCTCTATCGCAGCAAACACGCCGGTCGCAATCGCGTCACCGCCACCCTGATGCCGATGAACCCCGTGCGGCGCGAGGACAACGAGATCGACCGCGTGCTGCAGCAGTGATCCGGTCGGCCACCCCGCCCCGCTGCTGCGGCTCAGTCCGAGCGGCGCCCCCGCAGCGCCGGCACGCTCTGGTACCCTAGAGGCCGATTCTGGAGGCCGCTCCGGGCGGAGCGGCCGTGCGGGGGGATGGCGTGAGCGATCTGGCCTATCTGCTGCCCTGGCAATTCTCGCCGACGGCGTGCGCGGTGTTCGCGCTCACCCTGGCGCTGTACGTGCGCGGCCTGCTGACCCTGCGGCGCACCTCGGGGCCGGTCCAGCGGTGGCGGACGGCCGTGTTCCTCCTCGGCCTGGCGCTGAACTACACGGCGCTGCAGACGTATTTCGACTTCCTCGCCCAGCACATGTTCTGGATCCACCGGCTGCAGCACCTGATCCTGCACCACATCGGGCCGGCGCTGCTCGTATTGTCCGCGCCGGTCCCGGTGCTGCGC
>JAJXWE010000009.1 GCA_021781775.1 Pseudomonadota bacterium
GAATTCGAGCCGGGCGCCGCTCGCGGCGATGATCTCGGCGGCCTGCAGGCCGGTGTGGTCACCCACATCGTCGAACAGCAGCACGTTGCGGCCCGGCGCGATGCTGCCGGACAACACGTCCCAACTCGACACCGCCAGATCGTTGCCTGCGTGCAGCGCCTGGGTGTACGGCAAGCCCCCGGTGGCAACGATGACGACGTCTGGGCTCTCGGCGAGCACTTCCCGGGGTTCACACCACGAATCGAAGCGGAACTGCACACCTAGCGCCGCGCACTGACTCATGCGCCATCCGACGATGCTCAGCATCTCCCGGCGACGAGCGCTGCGGGCAGCAAGTCGGATCTGCCCGCCCGGCTCCGGGGCCGCCTCGAATACGAGCACCTCGTGGCCACGCTCCGCCGCCACGCGCGCGGCCTCCAGACCGGCTGGCCCAGCGCCGACCACCACGACTTTGCGTCTGGCTGGCGCAGGTGCGATGTCGTGAGGCATTGCCAGCTCACGGCCCGTGGCGGCATTGTGAATGCAGTAGGCCGATCCGCCCTGGTAGATCCGATCGAGGCAGTAATTGGCGCCCACGCACGGTCGGATGTCATCCTCACGCCCAGCGCTGAGCTTGCGTACGATGTGGGGATCGGCGATGTGCGCGCGCGTCAGACCCACCATGTCCAGTTTGCCGGCTGCGATGGCGTGTCTCGCCGTCGCGACGTCTTGAATCCGTCCGGCGTGAAAGGTCGGCAGACCGATGGCCGAGCGAATTTCGCCGGCAAAATTGAGATGCGGCGCGCTCGGCATTCCCTGGATCGGGATGACGTCCGTGAGTCCGGCGTCGGTATCGATGTGTCCCCGGATGATATCAAGGAAGTCGACCATGCCGCTCGCCTTGAGATGGCGGGATATCTCCAGTCCGTCCTCGCGCGTCACGCCCCCGGCGAGCAGCTCGTCGGCCGTATAGCGGATACCGACGATGAACTCGGGACCGACGCGCTCGCGAATTGCCGCGAGAACCTCGAATGTGAAGCGCATTCGGTTCTCGAGCGAACCGCCATACGGAGGCTCGAGATCATTCGTCAGAGGGGACCAGAACTGATCGATGAGATGGCCGTAGGCCTCGAGCTCAATGCCGTCCAAGCCCGCGGCCTTCATGCGTTCGGCGGCATCGGCGAAGTCGGTCACGATGCGCCGGATGTCCCATTCCTCGATTCGTTTGGGGAAGGCGCGGTGCGCAGCCTCCTTGCGGTGCGACGGCGAGACCACCGGCAGCCAGAAGTTGCGGTCCCAGCGGGTGCGGCGCCCGAGGTGCGTGATTTGCACCATCACGGCGGCACCGTGTTCGTGGCAGGCATCTGCCAACTCCTTCATCCAGCGAACAACTTCATCCTTGTAGAGCAGGATGTTGTTGAATGCGGGTGGGCTGTCGCGCGATACCGCCGCAGAGCCTGCTGTCATGGTCAAGGCGATGCCACCTTTGGCCCGCTCGACATGGTAGGCGCGATAGCGCGCCTTCGGCATGCCCTCTTCAGGGTAGGCTGGCTCGTGCGCGGTGGTCATGATCCGGTTGCGCAGCGTGAGATGCTTCAACTGGTAGGGCTGTAGCAGTGGATCGATTGACGTCACGCGTCGCTTCCTGGATGGGCGGCCGACCTGCGCAGGACCATAGCGCGAGGGTTCCGGATGTGGTCTTGCCAATCGCACACGGATGCTAGGAAATCAGATTTTTCGGGGTCTCGCCTTGCATACGCGCCTGGGCAGGCTCGACCATCGATGCTTCGCGCGGTATAAGGAGTCCACCCTCACACGCTGCGATTATGCCCGGCACAACACCTGAGTTCGCGGCCCTCCGTCTGATGCGCGCGGGACGCCTGGAAGAGGCGCGGGCCCTCGCTGAGCAAGCCGTCGCGCAGGCTCGCGTGTGCACCTCGGCGCACGGTCTGTTGGCGACGATCCTCGTGCAACTGGGTCGCCCGGCACAGGCTGATGCGGTAGTCAAGCAAGCCGTCGGGCTCGAGCCCGCTGGCGGCGATGCGTGTGACGCGCTCGCGTACGTATCACTTCATCTCGGCTGCCACCAGCGCGCCAACGCCCTGTATCGACGCGCCGCCGAGCTCTCACCGGGTACGGCCCGGCATTGGTACAACCTGGCCGCGAGCGAGCGGAGTTTCGGCAGGCTCGATGAAGCGGAGGCAGCCTGCGATCGCGCCATCGGGCTCGATACGCACGAGTACCGCAGCTATCTGCTGCGCTCGGAACTCAGGGTGCAGACCGCCGCCGCGAATCACGTCACGGAGCTGCGCCGGATCCTGGAGCGACCGGGACTCGATGACCGGGCGCGGGTGTTTCTCGGTTATGCCCTTGGCAAGGAGCTGGACGATCTGCAGCAGTTCGATTCGGCGTTTCGCTGGTTCGCCGAAGCCGCGACTACCCGGCGCCGTCACCTCGGCTACGACGTCGGTCTCGATGAGCACAAGCTGCGACGGATCACGGAGGTTTTCCGGGGAAACGCGCCTCGAGCTCACGACAACGCGGAAGACTCTGATCAATTCATCTTCATCGTCGGTCTGCCCCGATCCGGCACAACGCTGCTCGAGCGCATTCTCTCGAATCTCTCCGGAGTACGCTCCAACGGGGAAACGGAGAATTTCGCCCGCGCGTTGCTCGGCGGAGAATCCGCTCGGCCGGGTCCAGTGCCGGGCGATGTGTTCGCGCGTGCGGCGGCAGCTGACCCGCGTGCCGTGGCGGCTCGATATGCGCAGCTCGCCCGCGCGGAGCGCGGCGAGCGGCTCATTGAGAAACTGCCGATGAATTACCTTTATCTGGGTGCCATCCAGCGCGCCTTGCCGCGAGCGAGACTGCTGCTCGTGACCCGTACGCCGCTCGACAGCTGCTTCGCGATGTTCCGAACGCTGTTCGGTGATGCTTACCCGTTCAGCTACGATTTCAACGATCTCGCGCGCTACTACACCGCATACGACAGGCTGATCAGGCACTGGCGATCGATCCTGGGCGAACACATCCATGAGGTGCGGTATGAGTCGTTGGTTGGCGATCCGACCGGCACCGCGTCGGCCGCCGCGCGTTTCTGCGGGCTCGACTGGAGTGATGCGGCGCTCGCAATCGAGAGCAATTCGGCAGTCTCACTCACCGCCAGCGCCGCCCAGGTGCGGCGGCCGATCTACGGGTCCTCCTCGGGGCGCTGGCGATACTATCGCGACCAGCTTGCCCCGCTCATCGCGAGCCTGCGCAGCCGGCAGATTGATCTGCCGGCTGGCGCGTGATTCCCGATCAAAAGCTGTACCCGACGCTCACCCCGATCACTCGCGGCTGGTTCACGACGTAGTCGTTCGTCAGGTTGGCGAACGCAAACAGGGTCGGGGGCGCGAGTATTTCGCGTTTGTTCGCAAGATTGGTGACGTAGACGGTTGTCCGCCAAGGGTAGTGGGCGAGCGACGCCGAGGTGTTCATCACCAGGTAGCTCGAGGAGCGTTGAACGCTCGATGAGCCTTCGGCAGCCGTCAACGCCATGATGGCGGGGCTGCGATAGCTGCCATTCAGGGACAGCGAGAGCCTGTAGCCCGGAACGAGCACTCTCGCGTAATCGATGTCCGCGGTGATGCTGGTCTTGGGGCTGCCCGGCAGCCGCTCGCCTGCGGTGCCCGAGAGCTCGCCCGGGACGATGGTGCCGAGGCCGTTGTTGGCTGGCAACGAGAATCCGCTCGTCAGCTTGGCGTCTGCGTACGTGATGCCGAAGTTGTAGGTGAGGCCGCGCAGGACGAGCGGTCCAGAGGTATCGAGCTCGAAGCCCTTGGATTCGGCCGTGTTAGCGTTGAACACGGCCAGGTTTCCGTCCGGCAGGCTCGAGGATATCTGCGGTCGGTTCCATCTGACGTCGAAGACGTCGAACGCGTAGCTGAGCCCGTCCGCGAACTGCCCCTTCAGTCCAATTTCATAATTGTTGGTCCGGTCGGGCGCGTAGGTTCTCAGCAGCGGGCTCTCCTGGAACGGGCCAGTTAGCGGCACTGAATTGGCTCCACCGCGACGAAAGCCCTGCGACCATAGGGCATAGACATATTGATTCGGTACGTATTGGTAGGAGACGTCGAGCTTTCCGATGTTCGCCGAAGCCGGCGCGTTGTGGGGCGTCGCCGGAATAAACGTGGGAAAGGTGAAATCTTCGTACAGCTGGGCGTCGGTGAATTGCTCGACGTAGTGCCGGTAGCCGCCAGTCATGCGCGCGTGCCGGGCGAAATGCCACGTCAGATCGCCGTAGACGGATTCTTCCTGGAATCTCTGGGTATCGATCTGTGTGAAAACGAGATCATTGGGGCCGCTCGTGACCAGGCACGCCGGATACGTCGAACCGTAGTAAACCGCGCTGGTGCAGCCTTGGGCGACGGAGCGCTCCGGCGAGCCGGGATTGGCAATGTTCCAGGCTCCTTGGCGCGTCTGCTTGTCGTAGAACGCCCCGACGACGTAGTCGAACATGTTCCACAGCCGGGTGTTCGATACCAGGCGCACCTCCTGCGTGAAGGCATGCGAGTGATCGGCGAACTGGTAGTCGTACACGAAGCGCGGATTGGTGGGCATCCCGGCGTAGTACGACAGGTAAGCCCCGCCATCTACGCCGGCGATGCGGTAGCTGTCGTCTTCGAGGAGCTGACCGGTGGTCGTGCGGTACGAGGTCGTGGACGCCAGCGTGGCAAACCCGGCGTCGTAGCTCATGTCGAGACTGAGTAGGTTTGTGTAGCGCGAATACGGCTGATCGATCTGTGAGAATTCCTGGTAAGGCCCACCGGGCGGCAACGTCACTGTGGGGTCGATCGGGGAGACTCCCCCTTTGAAGTCGGGATTGACCTGCGGGCCGCCGTCGCCGCGCAGGCTGGTGTGCAGCAGCGCGAGCACGGCTTTGAAGGACTCGATGGGCTTCCACAGGAGCGCAGCGCGGCCCGTGAAGGTCTTCTGCCAGTTCCAGTCCGAACGACGTGAATAGATGGCCGAGCTACCGACCGGATCGGCCGGATTGGCCAGCACCGGGGTGCCGAACAATCCCGGGTTCGTGCGTTTCAGCAGACCGTAGACGTTGATCCATCCGGGCTGGTAGTCATACTTGGCGGCCACGCGGAACGCCAGTTTGTCGCCGATCGGCACGTTCAGTACGCCGTCGAGGGTATATCCGGTCCCAGTGGAGTGGGCCACGCTGTCGCCGCCAACGTCCACTCTGCCGGAGAGGCGGTTCAGCTTCGGTTCGTTCGGAATCAGCCGGATGGTCCCGGCCAACGAGCCCGCCCCATACAGGGTGCCCTGAGGTCCACGCAGGACCTCGATGCGGTTCAGATCGATGAGCTGGATGTATCCGCCCACCGGGGAGTTGTCGACATAGACCCCGACGGGACTCTGTTCGAAGCTGCGAAAGCCCCGCAGGGGCTCGCCGGTGGCATTGATGCCGCGGATGATCGGTACGGTTGCCCCCGCCAGGCGCGCCCCGAAATCGAACATGCTGAGGCCCGGAACGGCATTGGCGAGCGAGGCAATGCCCGTGACACCCGCGTCCGAGAGCTGTTGGGGCGTGACGACGGCAAGACTCTCCGGCACCGACAGCGCGGTCTGCCGGTGACGGGTTGCGGTGACCGTGATTTCCTGCAGTGTCGTGGGCAGCGCGTCCGGCGCAGTGCCGCTCGCATGCCGCGTGGCCTGGCCGGCTGGCGGGATCGCTGCCGTCGGCGTCGATTCGGCAGCATTGGCCTCGCGCAGCTGTCCGTAGAGGGCCAGGCAGACGGCCGCTCCCACGGCAGGCAGAATGCGCCGCTGAGTCCAGAGCGCTCGCTTGGCGCTGTGTGACCGCGCGCTAGAGTCTTGCATATCGATCCCCCGGGTACATGGCCATGGATGCGCCGCAGGCGCGCCTGTCTGGTTACAGCCCGCCGCCGGCACCTAACCGACGCGCGCCAGCTTGGCGAAACAATACGCGCGTGAGACGCGAGCCGCCTTCGTGCGCGCGGGGGATTTTCTAGGAGTTCGACCGCGAGTGCGCTTTGTTGCGCCGGATATCGATCGGTCGCATGCCGAAATGGCGGCGAAACGCGGTCGTGAATGAGGTCGGATGCGCATAGCCGACCGCCTGGCCGGCCTGCTCGACCGACCATCCCTGGTCACGAATGAGAGTTAGGGCGTGACGCATCCGACAGCTCAGGCTGAAGTCGAAGATCGTCTCCCCGAATACGGCCTTGAAGCCCTTCGTCAGGATCGATTTCGACATGCCGACGGAGCGGGCCAGCCTGTCGATCGTTGGTGCGGGCGCGAATTGGCGCATCACGATTGCACGCGCCGCGTGCAGACAGCGCAGCTCGCGCTCGCTGAATTGCTCCGTGGGCACGGCCATCGGTGCGGACAGGCTGGCGACGGCGAGACACATGAGTTCGAGGGCTAGAGCTTCCGTGTACACCAGTGCGAGCGTTCCGGCGTGCTGGTTGTTGATCAGCCGCATGGCGACATCCAGACTCTGCGCGGACAGCGGCTGCTGACAGTAGGTGATCTGCTCTGCGCGGCTGGAAACAAACGCCTTCAGGGCGTCCGGCACCCCGGTTCCTGCCGGCAGGAAGGTCTCCGCGAAGAATTGCGGCCGCATGCTGACGATGATGAATTGCTCGCGTGCGCGCGGGGCCGTCCACTCGTTGATGTCCACGCCCTTAGGCTGCGACCAGACCAACAGCGAGGGGCGATTCCACCGAACCGGCTCGGTTCGGCTCATCGCAAGCGTCAGATCACCCGAGATCTTGAAGTCGAACTGCAGCAGCCCATCGCCCGGGACGAGCTCGAAGCGCGGGTCGTTATACGCGACGTTGGCGATGACGACGTAAATTTCGTCCCGGATGCGGGTCAATTCCCAGTAGCCTTCCCCTTCCTCCGGCGCCACGGCGAGGCGCGCACCGAGCAGGGGCCGAGTGGGGTGACGCAGGACTTGCTTGAGGTGGGGCGCGTGCTCGAGCCTCTCGAATGCATCGGCCAGCGTGCGCCCAGGCCCAGCCAGCATGGCCCGGAACAACCCCTGATTGCATGAGCGGCTGTCTACGTCAGGGTTGTAGCTCTGATCTGCTGAATTCACGTTCGTCGATTCTCCGCCGGAACCTGGTGCACCGAATCGTCGACGGGCCGATGCCCTGGCATCGATCCGGTCGATGCGGCAGGAATCCCCCGATCCCGACGGTGCCGCAAGTGCCCCTGCGGTGCAAGCGCGGATGATCGGCCCACGCCGGGACTCGCCCGGTGCGCGGCGCGGCTGGGCTACCGCTCCGGGACACTTGCGGACAATTTTCTCCCTGGGTTTGGCGCCGGACCTGGCGGCTCACGGCACGGACCGCCTTTGTGGCACGGTCCAGGGCTGGGGACGGTGAGCGGCCGGGCATCTGTGCCGCGAACGTGACCGGTATCCCTCAGCCCCTGTGCGAGCGCATTCGTGGTCGAATTCCTAGCAATGGGCGGCTCGGACCAAGGCACCCGCGCCGTGCTGCGCGCTATGGTGCCTGTCCATGCTCGTGTCGAGCGTTGGTTGCGACCCATCCATGGCGGAACTGGCTCATGTCCGATAGCCCGACGGCAGCACGCAAGGGGCGTGTGAGCGCACGCGATACACGCAGGGCGCAGCGCGCTGCCCGGCCAGCTGGCCCGGCGTACATCACGCGAGTCCTGCCGCCGTGCGAGTTGCTCTCGGCGGAGGGACTGGAATCGATCGAGCGACACGCCGATCGGCTGCTCGAGGAGATCGGGCTGGAGATCCGCGGCGACGCGCAAGCCATCCAGCTCTGGCGCCAGGCGGGCGCATCCATCGCCGGCGAATGGCGCGTGCACGTGCCGGCGGGCCTGGCGCGCGAGATCGTTCGCCGCTCGGCGCCCCGAGAGTTCGTTCAACATGCGCGCAACCCGGCGCACAACGTGCGGATCGGCGGTGCCGGAACGGTGCTTGCGCCCTCTTACGGGTCACCGTTCGTATCGGACCTCGACCGCGGCAGGCGCTACGGTACGCTTGAGGATTTCAAGAATTTCGTGAAGCTCGCCTATCTTGCGCCGTGGTTGCACCACTCCGGCGGCACGGTGTGCGAACCGGTGGACGTGCCGGTCAACAAGCGGCACCTGGACATGGTTTACGCACACATGCGATGGTCGGACAAGCCATTCATGGGTGCGGTCACCAGCGCCGCACGGGCGGCGGACTCGATCGAGATGTGTCGGGTGCTGTTCGGCACCGAATTCGTCGCCGAGCACTGTGTGATTCTCGGCAACGTCAATGTCAATTCTCCCCTGGTGCTCGACGGGGAGGCAAGCCGGGTTATTCGTACCTATGCTGCGGCCAACCAGGCTCCGGTGTGCGTGCCGTTCATCCTCGGCGGCGCGATGGGCCCCGTGACGACCGCCGGTGCTCTGGCGCAGTGCTTTGCCGAAGCCGTGTTCTGCGTTGCGCTGGCGCAGCTGGAGCGACCGGGGTCGCCAGCCATTCTCGGCAACTTTCTCTCCTCGATGTCGTTGCGCAGCGGCGCACCCACTTTCGGCACGCCCGAACCGGCGCTCGCCTACCTGGTCATCGGTCAGCTTGCCCGCCGCCTCGGCGTTCCGCTTAGGTGCGGGGGAAACCTGTGCGCCTCGAAAGTCGCCGATGCCCAAGCAGCCTACGAGAGTGCGAATTCGATGTGGCCGGCCTTTTTCGCCGGTGCAAATTTCATCCTGCATTCGGCAGGCTGGCTGGAAGGCGGGCTTGCCATGTCTTATGAGAAATTCGTCATGGACGTCGATCAATGCGGGGCGATGCATACCCTGGCGAGAGGCATGCCGCTGGACGAGAACGCCTTCGCCCTTGATGCGTTCCGCGAGGTGGGTCCGGGCAAGCATTTCCTGGGGTCCGCACACACGCTGGCCAATTATGAGACAGCCTTCTACGACTTCGAGCTCGCCGACAACAATTCGTTCGAGCAATGGAGCGCTGAAGGCTCGCAAGATCAGCTGGCTCGGGCGAACAAGAAATGGAAGGCCATGCTCGCGGGGTACGAGGCACCAGCGCTCGATCCGTCGAAGGATGAGCAGCTGCGCGAGTACATGGCGCAGCGCAAGGCTGCGTTGCCGGATGACGTGGCCTGACGGGGCACATGCCGCGCACGGCGGCGCCGCGAATGTGGCTCAGATATCCAGGTTCGTGACCGAGAGTGCGTTCTTCTCGATGAACTCGCGGCGCGGCTCAACCTGATCGCCCATCAGGGTGGTGAAGATGTCATCCGAGGCGACGGCGTCCTCGATCTTCACCTGCATGAGCCTGCGGGTTTCGGGATTGATGGTGGTATCCCACAGCTGCTCTGGGTTCATCTCGCCCAGGCCCTTGTAGCGCTGAATCGTCTGGCCCTTGCGCGCCTGGTCGAACAGCCACTTCATCACTTCCTTGAAAGAGCCCACTGTCTGGCGAGCTTCGCCGCGGGTGACGAACGCGCCATCTCCGATCAGTCCGGCCAGTGTTCGGGCGAGTCCGGCGATGCGTTGATATTCGGCCGACTCGAAGAATTCGCGGGTCAGAAACTTCGTGCTGGGAATCCCATGTTCGGTCCGCCGGATCATGACCCGGGCGCCGTGCCCTGCGCTGGCCTCACGTAACTCGACGGCGTATGCCCGTGCGGCGTCGTTGAGCGCGTTGAGGCTACCGTGCAGCTGGGCGGCCCATTGGCGCAGCCAATCCGTCTGGTCGAATTGCTCGGCCCGGACCACGGGCAGATAGGTCAGCTGCTCCAACAGACGGTCATCGTAGCGGCGCGACCAGCGCTTGATGATCGCCTGGACGTCGGTGTACTGCCGCGCGAGCGCCTCGAGCCCGGGTCCCTGCAGCGGTGGCGCTTCCCGATTGACGTACAGGGCTGCATCGTCGAGCGCCGAGTTCAACAGCACCGCATCGAGCTCCGGCTCATCCTTGACGTACATTTCCTGCTTGCCGCGCTTGACCTTGAACAGTGGCGGCTGCGCGATGTAGATATGCCCGTGTTCGATCAGTGCGGGCATCTGGCGATAGAAGAAAGTGAGCAAAAGCGTGCGGATGTGGCTGCCATCGACATCCGCGTCCGTCATGATGATCACGCGGTGATAACGCAATTTCGCAAGGTCGAAGTCGTCTTTACCGATGCCGCAACCGAGCGCGGTGATCAGCGTGCCGACTTCCGCCGACGAGAGCATCTTGTCGAAGCGGGCCTTCTCGACGTTGAGGATCTTGCCCTTCAGCGGCAGGATCGCCTGCGTGCGCCGGTCGCGACCCTGCTTGGCCGAGCCACCGGCCGAATCGCCCTCGACGATGAAGATTTCCGACAGCGCCGGGTCTTTTTCCTGGCAGTCGGCAAGTTTTCCGGGCAATCCGGCCACATCGAGTGCGCCTTTGCGGCGCGTCATTTCGCGCGCCTTGCGGGCCGCTTCGCGGGCGCGGGCCGCCTCGATGGTCTTGGCGACGATGGCCTTGGCTTCCTGCGGGTTTTCGAGCAGAAAGTCCTGCAGCTTCGCGCTCACTGCCGCCTCCACGATGCCCTTGATCTCCGAGGACACCAGCTTGTCCTTGGTCTGCGAGGAGAATTTGGGGTCCGGCAGCTTCACGGAGAGAATCGCGGTCAGCCCCTCACGCGCATCGTCGCCGGTGGTCGGCAGCTTGTCCTTTTTGGCCGACATTTCCTTTTCGATGTAATCGTTGAGCGTGCGCGTCAGCGCGCTGCGGAATCCCGCCAGGTGGGTCCCGCCGTCCTTCTGCGGGATGTTGTTCGTGTAGCAGAACATGCTTTCCTGGTAGGAATCGTTCCACTGCAGGGCAACCTCCACCGACACCGATCCGTCCTGGGTCTTGAACCACGGAACGGATTCCTGGATCGGCGTGCGCGAACGGTTCAGGTATTTCACGAAGGCCTGCAGCCCGCCCTCGTGCTGGAACACGTCCGATTTGTTCTCGCGCTCGTCGACCAACTCAATGCGCACACCAGAATTGAGGAACGAGAGTTCTCGCAGCCGCTTGGCGAGAATCTCGTAGTTGAATTGGATGTGCGTGAAGATCTGGGCGCTCGGCTTGAAGCGAATCGTGGTGCCGCGTTGCTCCGAGGGCCCGACGGGCGCGAGCGGCGCGACCGGATCACCGAGCCGGTATTCCTGGCGATGCACCTTGCCATCGCGGTGAATGGTCAGCTGCAGGTAGTCGGAGAGCGCATTGACCACTGAAACCCCGACGCCATGCAGGCCGCCGGAGACTTTGTAGGAACTGGCGTCGAACTTCCCGCCTGCGTGCAGCACCGTCATGATGACCTCTGCGGCGGACCGACCTTCCTCTGGGTGCATGTCGACCGGGATCCCGCGCCCATTGTCCGAGACGGTCACGGACTCGTCGGCATGGATAATGACGACGATGCGGTCGCAGAAGCCGGCCAGAGCTTCGTCGATGGAGTTATCGACGACCTCGAACACCATGTGGTGCAGCCCGGTACCGTCATCGGTGTCGCCGATGTACATGCCGGGCCGCTTCCGCACGGCATCCAGACCCTTTAAGACCTTGATTTTACTGGAATCGTAGACGTCTTCGGCTGCCATGAACGCGTCCGCTTTACAATGATTCATTATACCGATCGAGCCTGACCTTGTTCCACGTGAAACACGAGGTCGGGCTGGACGAATCCGGGGATTTCCGGCTGCAGTGCCGTGATCACAAGTTGGCAGCTCAGTCTGGAGACTTCGGCGACGAAACTCGCCTGATGCGCGGCGTCCAGCTCAGCAGCAGGATCGTCGAGCAGGAGGGTCGGAATGGTTTCGGTGGCCACGGCAAGCAATCGGAGCTGCGCGAGGGTGAGCGCGGCGGCCATGAGCTTCTGCTGACCCCGCGACAGGACGTCCCGCGCAGGTTTGTGGTCGACGGTGATGCGCAGATCCGCCCGATGCGGGCCGACCGTCGTCGTCTGGCGCACCTCGTCACGCGAGCGCGCCGCCTGCAGGGCCTCGCCAAATGTCAGTGCGGTGGACCACCCCCCTGCATAAGTGAGTACGGCGCGCGGACAGTCTAGGGCTGAGAGCGTCGCGTGCCAGTGGGGCTCAAGCTGCGCAACGACACGGCGGCGCGCGGCATGGATCCGTTCGCCTTGTTCCAGAAGCTCTGCCTCCCAGGGCCGCGCTTCGGCCGGTCGGTTCTTGAGCGCAGCATTGCGCTGGCGCAACGCTCGCGTATACCGAAACCAGGTTTCCCTGAATTGAGGTTCCACGTGGAACACGGCCCAGTCCAGCCATTGCCGGCGGCGGCGGCCGCCTTCCTCAATCAGCTTGTGAATGTCCGGATCGATGACCTGGACCGGAAATGCCAAGGTCAAGTCGGCCAGTGACTGGGCCGATTGCCCGTCGATTCGCGCCTGTGCACCTTGGCTGCGGTCGAACTCGAAACCGACGCCATGCGCAATGGCACCCGCCGTCCTCCCGAATACCGTGAGCCGCTGGGTGGTCTGCCGAACCAGCTGTTCAGTCTGCCGCGTTCGGAACGACCGGCCGCGGCCGAGCAAGAACGCAGCCTCCAGGAGCGAGGTCTTCCCCGTCCCGTTTCCACCCCAGATCAACGTACAGCGCGGATGAAGCTCCAGCCGAGTCGAGTCGATGCAGCGGAGGTTCTGAACCTGAATCTCAGCCAGGCTCATGGACCGCACGCACGCTCACGCGCTCCGTCCCGGCCTACCACGCCGGCTCAAAGCCGCATGGGCATGACCACGTAACGGGCATCTCCCAGTCCAGGTGCCCGGATGAGGCAGCTGCTGTTGGCATCCGTGAAGCCCAGCTCCACGCGATCTGTTTCGATTGCGCTCAAGGCATCCAGGAGATAATTGACGTTGAAGCCGATCTCGACTTCGTCTCCCGCGTAGTCGATCTCGATTTGGTCTTCGGCTTCTTCGTGCTCGGGATTATGGGCCTGCACGGTCATCAAGCCTGTCTTGAGGCCGACGCGAATTCCCCGGTACTTCTCGTTCGAGAGAATCGCCGTGCGCTGCAGCGCCTGGCGCAGCAGCTCCCGGTCCGCCAGCGCGATCTTGCTGGGACTTTCCGGGATGACGCGCCCGTACTCCGGGAAACGACCATCGATCAGCTTCGAAGTAAACCGAATGTCGCCAATCTGGGCGCGAACGTGATTGGTACCGATCGCCAGTTCGATCTGTCCCTCAGTTCCCAGAATACGTTGCAGCTCGAGAATCGCTTTGCGAGGCACAATCACCTGTGCGGCACGTGTCGCTTCCCCAAGCGTCATCTCGCACAGCGCCAAGCGGTGCCCGTCGGTCGCGACGGCGCGCAGCGTCCGCTCCTGGGTCTCGAGAAGCAGACCATTGAGGTAATAGCGCACGTCCTGCTGCGCCATCGAAAAATGCGTCTTGTCGATCAGGC
>JAJXWE010000436.1 GCA_021781775.1 Pseudomonadota bacterium
AGATCCCGACCAAGACCGGGGCGGCCGCGGCCGTCGGGCTGGTGCTGCCGGAACTGCAGGGCCGGCTCGACGGATTCGCCGTGCGCGTGCCGACCATCAACGTCTCGATGGTTGATCTGACCTTCACCGCAGCCCGCCCGACCAGTCCCGAGGAGGTCAACGAGGCGGTGCGCGCGGCGGCCTCCGGGGCGCTGCACGGCGTGCTCGGCTACAACACCGAGCCGCTGGTGTCGATCGACTTCAACCACGACGCGCGCTCCTCGGTGTACGACGCGACGCTCACCAAGGTGCTCGGCGGCACGCTGGTGAAGGTATGCGCGTGGTACGACAACGAGTGGGGCTTCTCCAACCGGATGATCGACACGACCCTCGCGTGGTCCAAGGCGTCATGAGGATCCTGCGGATGACGGATACGGACCTGCGCGGCAAGCGGGTCCTGATCCGCGAGGATCTGAATTGCCCGATCAAGGACGGGGTGGTGACCAGCGATGCGCGCATCCGCGCAGCGCTGCCGACTATCCGCTATGCGCTCGACCAGCACGCTCAGGTGTTCATCGTCTCGCATCTCGGCCGGCCGAAAGAGGGGGAGTACGACGAGGCGCTGTCGCTGAAACCGGTCGCGGCCCGGCTCGCCGAGCTGCTCGGCACGCCTGTGCCGCTCAAGCGTGACTGGCTCGACGGCGTGGAGTGTGCGCCGGGCAGCGCGGTGCTGTGCGAGAACGCACGCTTCAACAAGGGCGAGAAGAAAGACGATGAGACGCTCGCGCGGCGCATGGCGGCGCTGTGCGATGTGTTCGTGATGGACGCTTTCGGTACCGCGCACCGCGCCGAGGCGAGCACGCATGGCGTTGTCCGGTTCGCGAAGGCCGCCTGTGCCGGGCCGCTGCTGGTCGGTGAGCTCGAGGCGCTGGAGCGCGCGCTCGAGAATCCCGCACGACCGTTGGTGGCCATCGTCGCCGGCTCGAAGGTCTCGACTAAGCTGACCGTGCTCGAGGCGCTGCTCGAAAAGGTCGACAAGCTCATCGTCGGCGGGGGCATCGCCAACACGTTCCTCGCCGCCACCGGCGTGCAGGTCGGCAAGTCGCTCTACGAGACCGAGCTGATCGAGGTGGCGCGCCGCCTGATGGAACGGGCGCGCGAGCGCGGCGCGGAAATTCCATTGCCCACCGACGTGGTGGTCGCCAAGGAGATCGCCGCGACGGCGCATGCCGACGTGCGCTCGATCCACGAGGTGCGCGCCGAGGAGATGATCCTGGACATCGGTCCGGACAGCGCCGATCGGCTGAGCGCGCTGCTGCAGACCGCCGGCACGATCCTGTGGAACGGTCCGGTCGGAGTGTTCGAGTTCGAGCAGTTCGGCGAGGGGACCCGCGCGATCGCTCAGGCGATCGCCCGCAGCAAGGCATTCTCGCTCGCCGGCGGCGGAGACACGCTGGCGGCCATCGAGAAGTACCGGGTCGAGGACGGGATCTCCTACATCTCGACCGGCGGTGGGGCATTCCTTGAGTTCGTTGAAGGCAAGAAGCTGCCGGCGGTGGCGGCTCTGGAGGAGCGCGCGGGCGGCTGACACTATGCTCAGAAGAACCAAAATCGTGGCGACCGTAGGTCCGGCCACCGACGATGTGCAGATTCTCGTTGACATGATGCGGGCCGGCCTGGACGTGGCGCGCCTGAACGCCTCGCACGGCACCATCGAGGATCGCCGGCGGCGCCTCGCGCTGGTGCGTGAGGCGGCGCAGCGCGCCAACCGGTGCGTCGGCGTGCTGCTCGACCTGGCCGGTCCGAAGATCCGCATCGAAGGCTTCCGTGACGGAAAGATCATGCTCGCGGAGGGTCAGCCGTTCATCCTCGACACGGCGCTCGATCCCAAGGCCGGTACGGTCAAGGCCGTCGGTGTCGCCTACAAGAGCCTGCCGAGTGACGTGCGCGGCGGCGACACTCTGTTGCTCGCCGACGGGCAGATCGTGCTCGGCGTCGAGCGGGTGGAGGGAACGCGGGTTTACACGCAGGTGCGCGTCGGCGGCGAACTGTCCGATCGCAAGGGGCTCAATCGGCAGGGCGGCGGCATCTCCGCGCCGGCGTTGTCCGACAAGGACAAGGAAGATATCCGTGTCGCCGTGGAGGAAAGTGTCGATTACATCGCGGTGTCCTTTGCGCGGGATGCGGGCGACATCGAGCAGGCGCGCACGCTGGCGCGGCGTGCCGGCCGCGACACGCGCATCGTCGCCAAGGTCGAGCGCCAGGAGGCCATCAGCAATCTCGACGCCATCATCGAGGCGTCCGACGTCGTGATGGTCGCGCGCGGCGATCTGGGCGTGGAGATGGGCTACGCGGAACTCACCGGGCTGCAGAAGACCATCATCCACCGGACCCGGGCGAAGAACCGCGTGGTCATCACCGCGACACAGATGATGGAGTCGATGATCCAGAGCCCGATGCCCACGCGCGCCGAGGTCAGCGACGTGGCCAATGCCGTGATGGACGGGACCGATGCCGTGATGCTCTCGGCAGAGACGGCGGCGGGGCGCTATCCGGTGCGGGCCGTGGAGGCCATGGCGCAGGTCATCGAGGGTGCGGAGAAATACCAGCTGAGCCTCGGCTACGAGCGGCACCGCACCGAGGGGCTGTTCAGCGACAGCGAGGAGGCGATCGCGATGGCCGTGATGTACGCGGCCAACCACATGAAGGTGCGCGCCATCGTTGCGCTCACCGAATCCGGATCGACGCCGCTGTGGATGTCGCGCATCCGCTCGGACATTCCGATCTACGCCTTCACTCGCCACGAAGGGACCCGGCGGCGGGTCACGCTGTTTCGCGGCGTGTATCCGGTGGTCTTTGACGTGACCCGCGCCAAGTCGACCGGCGAGCTGTACGAC
>JAJXWE010000437.1 GCA_021781775.1 Pseudomonadota bacterium
CGGCGCGGGCAGCACGATGATCGCCTCGAGCAGCAGCGCATCGTCGCTGCGCGCCGGCGCGCCGCCGGACTCCCGGTAGCCGACCGTCAGATGCGGCGGCGCCGGCAACTCGGCCAGCTCGCGCGCCGCACGGTAGCCGCCGAAGCGGTACGCCTGCCACGCCCCCGAGGGCGCGAAGTTGAATTCCAGGTACTCCGCGGCGTCCTCAAGCCGCACGAACGTCTCGAAGCACGTGTGCCGCCACAACTCGTCGGTGCGCTCGGCGGGACCGGCGGTGGAGATGCGCAGCCGGCCGAGCTCCCCGGTGAGGATGAACTGTACGCTCAGCGCCGCCGGGCCCAGCGCCCGCACCTGCGCCTCGAGGGAGCGGACCGGAGCGGCGGGCGTGTCGGGATGGGGAGTCAGCTGCACGGTCTTCATGGCGCCATTATGCCTCGCGGCCGGTGTCGGCCGGGGGAGGCCTGCGAGGGGCGCAGCTCGCGCAACTCATCCAGTAGGTGCAAGACTGCCGAACTGTACACGGGCCGGCGCCGCATCCACCGAGTGCTTTCCGGTAGAATAAGTGGGAACGCGCCGGCCGTGCGCATCCAGCCCCCAATCGATCCATCCGATGGTGTAAGGAATGCCCGACGCCCCCCGAGACGTCATCCGCATACGCGGCGCGCGTCAGAACAATCTAAAGAATCTCGATCTCGACATCCCGCTCAACGAGCTGGTGGTGGTGACGGGCGTTTCGGGCTCGGGCAAGTCCTCGCTGGTGTTCGATACGCTCTACGCCGAAGGCCAGCGCCGCTACGTGGAGACGTTCTCGCCGTACGCGCGCCAGTTCCTCGATCGCATGGACAAGCCGCAGGTCGACGCCATCGGCGGCATCCCGCCGGCCATCGCCATCGATCAGACCAACCCGGTGCGCACGTCCCGCTCGACGGTCGGGACGATGACCGAGCTCAATGATCACCTGAAGCTGCTGTTCGCCCGCACCGCGACCCTGTTCTGCCGGCGCTGCGGCGAGCCGGTGCGGCGCGACAGCCCCGAGACCATCCACCGCGACCTGCTGGCGCGGGCCGAGGCGGCCGGCGATCCGCGGCTGCTCGTGACCTTCCCGGTCGAGGTGCCGGCGAACTTCACGCCGGCTGAAGTGCGCGCGCTGCTCGAGAAGCAGGGCTACACGCGCTTCATCGCGCCGCCGTCGGCGGCGGCGCCGGCAACAGCGCCGGCGGCGCGCTCCGGCAAGCGCGGTCGCAAGGCGACCGCCTCGCCCGCGGTCACCTTCGAGGTCGTGCAGGATCGCCTGCGCGCGGTGCGCGCCGAGCGCAGTCGCATCCTGGAGGCGCTCGAGACGGCACTGCGGGTAGGACGGGGCAAAGTCAACATCCGCGTGGTCGACGAATCAGATCCACCCAACACGCTCGCCACCTGGCGCTACTCGAGCGGCCTGCACTGCGCCGAGTGCGACCTGTCGTACCAGGACCCGACCCCGAGCCTGTTCTCGTTCAACTCACCACTCGGCGCCTGCGAGACCTGCCGGGGCTTCGGACGGGTCATCGGCGTCGACTACGGGCTGGTGGTGCCCGATGACAGCAAGTCGCTGCGTGGTGGGGCGATCAAGCCGTGGCAGACCAAGTCGTACGCCGAGTGTCAGCAGGACCTGGAGAAGTTCGCGCGCAAGCGCGGCGTGCCGCTCGATACCGCCTGGCGCGACCTGTCCGCCGAGCAGCGACGCTGGGTGCTCGACGGCGAAGGGGACTGGAACAAGGGCGTCTGGTACGGCGCCAAGCGCTTCTTCACCTGGCTCGAGAGCCGCTCGTACAAGATGCACGTGCGCGTGCTGCTCTCGCGCTACCGCGCCTACACGCCGTGCGAAGCCTGCGGCGGGGCGCGCCTGAAGACGCAAGGCCTGCTGTGGCGGGTCGGCGGCGCCGATGCGGCCGATGTCACGCTCGGTGCGACGCCGCGCTTCCGGCCGCAGGGCGCCGAATGGAGCGAGACGACGCGCCAGCGCCTGCCGGGCCTGTCGCTGCACGATATCATGCTGCTGCCGGTATCCCGCGCGCGCGCATTCTTCGGCGCACTGCAGCTGCCGAAGCCGCTCGACGAGGCGGCCGACCTGCTGCTCGCGCAGATCCGCGCACGCTTCCGTTATCTGCAGGACGTCGGGCTCGGCTATCTCACGCTCGACCGCCAGTCACGCACCCTCTCGGGCGGGGAGGTGCAGCGGATCAACCTGACCACCGCGCTCGGCACCTCGCTGGTCAACACGCTGTTCGTGCTCGATGAGCCCTCGATCGGGCTGCACCCGCGCGACATGCAGCGCGTCATCGCCGTGATGCAGCGGCTGCGCGATGCGGGCAACTCGCTGCTGGTGGTGGAGCACGACCCGCAGATCATGCTCGAGGCCGACCGCATCCTCGACCTGGGTCCCGGCGCCGGGGAGCGCGGCGGAGAGATCGTGTTCTTCGGTACGCCGCGCGAGATCCGCCGCAGCGCGCAGTCGTTCACCGGGGAGTACCTGAGCGGGCGCCGCCACGTCGGCGCCGAGCGCCCCGAGACGAAGACCGCGGCGGGCCGGGCGCCGAGGCGCGCCACCCTGCCCCCCGGCGAAGTGATCGCCGAGGCGCGCTCGAACCGCTGGATCGAGCTGCGCGGAGTGAGTCAGCACAACCTGAAGAACCTCGACGTGCGCATCCCGCTGAAGCGTCTGGTGTGCGTCACGGGCGTGTCGGGCTCGGGCAAATCGACGCTGATCGAGGACGTGCTCTACCCGGCCCTGCTGAAGTACCACGGCAAGCCGACCGAGGCGCCCGGCACGTTCGCGGCGCTCGCCGGCGCGGAGCTGATCGACGACGTGGTGATGGTCGACCAGAGCCCGATCGGCC